>WQSB01000229.1 GCA_009788085.1 Defluviitaleaceae bacterium | reverse complement strand
AGACAATTCCATCGAGAATGGGTTCAGTCATCGCGCAAAAACGCCGCCGACGCAGTCGCGGCTTGCGCTCGACTTCACCGTTCTCGATTGAAATTGCTATAATCACGCGCCTTCGCTAGGCGCGCTTACACACTCCAGCCGCCTTTTAGAAATCCCTACGGCCGCGGGGTAATTACATTAGTAAGCCCAGGTTTTCGTATAATGCTAGTGTCCGCGTTGGGTCTCGGAAGCTTATGAAAATAGTGCTTCCGTTATTTCGTTCAATGCGAATGGTGGGGGAAACATCCGGCCGGACAAACAGCAGCCCCGCCGCGAAATGTCCCCTCCAAGCACTGCCATTGTATCCGTTTATCCTTCTGCCTGCGCCGAATTCCCTCATGCTTTGGTCTAATAGGGAAATGCCGGTTATGTCTGCTACATCGACGGTTGTTCCATACATGGCACTAATACGTATGCTGTCGCTGCCAATAGTAACAGACGGCTCCCTTTCGCCGACGATAAATAAAGCACCCACGCCGATTACCGTTATCGCCAAAATAACCCCGGTAATGAGCAGTAAGACCTTCGTTGGTTTTGACATGGGCTTTTTTTCGCCGGACACCTCGATATTTTCATTTTTGATTCGAAGTTGCTCAATAAACCCCTGCTTATCCTTTGGCGAAATAATAATCGTATCGGAAAAACCGCCGCTTTTGGCCCTATAGCGAATTTCAAGACGGGACATCGACAGCGCGGGCGAGTTGGTAGGGTCGTTTGTTTCGCAAATGCTTATGATTTGGCCAACATCTAGCCTTGTGCCCTTTCCAAGGCCGCATTTAATAAGCAACTCGTTTTCGTCCACAAGGTAGTATGTGTTCAGCCACATCGGAAGCATGAGGAAAGCATTAATTGGGGTAAATGTAATCGCCATAATAATACTGCCAGCCCCACCGGAGAATATCCCCACGAGTGCCCAAATATTTGTGATTAAAAACCCGGCAAAAATCAGCTGCATCCACCAGTCAACCTTTGATTTGAATTTCATCTATACATCCCCTTCCAATTCTTAATAAACTTCGGGATGGTTTTTAACGTGGAATTTCAGCTCATCCCGGAAATCCGGATGGGCGATGGAAATAAGGCGTTCTGCCCGTTCCTTCAGGTTTCTTCCGCGCAGGTTTACCGCGCCGTATTCCGTGACAACATAGTCAACATCGTTGCGGCTTAGGGTTACAACCGAGCCATGTTTTAACATGGGCACAATTTTTGAAACCACTTCCCGCTCTCCGTCTTTATTTTTTACCGATGCAGTTGAATATAGGCATATAAACGAATGCCCGCCGACGGTACGTTGCGCGCCTATGGCTGTGTCCGCCTGGCCGCCGCTACCGGAATACTGCACCTGCCCAATGGATTCCGAGGCGCATTGGCCAAACAAATCAATTTCCAGGGCGGTGTTAATGGACTGCATTTTATAATTCTGGCCAATCACCGCCGGGTCATTAACCCAGGTGCCCGCATTTAGTATAACGGAGGGGTTATTATCCAAAAAGCTGTAAAGCTTTTGTGTGCCCATGGCGAAAGTGCCCACGGTTTTATGCCTGCAAAGGGTCTTTTGGCTATTGTCAACCGCGCCGCACATTATAAGGTCTACCATATTATCCGTAAGCATTTCCGTGTGGATGCCCAAATGCTTCTTGCTTTTTAGGCCATTGGCCAAAGCGTTGGGGATTCCCCCTATGCCAAGCTGGATTGTTGAGCCGTCCTCGATTCTTTCGGTAATAAAATCCGCAATTTTTGCGTCATTGTCTGTAAAGGGCACAATAGGAAGCTGAGGAGCGGGGCGGTCTGTTTCCACAAGGGCGTCGATGCTGCTTATATGAATCGTAGTGTCGCCAAAGGTGCGCGACATTTGCTGATTAACCTCCACGATTACATACACGCCGGCGTCGATTAGATTTCTCTCATAGGTCGCGCTTAAGGAAAGGCTCAAATAGCCATGTTCATCCATGGGGGAGCATGAGGCCAGCAGCACTATTCTGCGCTTATCCTGATTCATGGCGTACATACGCCGAATGCCCACATTATGCAGCCTTTGCGGTACATGGGAAAGGTTTCCCGCGCCGGCCTTTGCGGCCTTGCGTTGTGCCGGCCCGTAAAACCACCCGCTGTTTGTTATAACCTTCGGGTTGGGAATTGAAAGAAAATCATACTCCACCAAAGGTAGGCAGTTTGTAATGTCCACGCCTTTTACACCGTAATCGGCAATGGTGTGTATTTGGGCAAGCAAGTCACACGGCTCGGACGCGCCCAAGGCCGACATCACCGCGTCGCCGCTTTGGATTAATTTCAAGGCCTCCGGAATGGATTTCTTTTTAGAATCGTAAATAGCTTTAAAATCTGGCATAAAACAAACCTCCTTTACATGTTAAATTATGACATAAGTGTTACCGGTTTTCAAGGAAACGGAGGTATAGCCACGGAAATCAATTTTCATCGGTCTTGGTGGCGCGGTCGGCTTTCAGCGAAGCTGATTCGCGTTGCCGCGTAGCGCATTGGCCCGGCCGAAAGGGCTAGGCGACGCGCTCCAGAAGCG
>WQSB01000228.1 GCA_009788085.1 Defluviitaleaceae bacterium | reverse complement strand
TGTGCGAAAAAGGATTTGAACCCTCGACCTTCTGGTCCGTAGCCAGCGTCTCGCACCTGCGTCGCCCATCGGCGCGCCGGGCAGGATTGTCCCGGTCATGTAAACCCGCTATAATATCCGTAAGCAATGCAGGGCGGTGTTTCTGCTGGAATCCCGGAAGGGAGGCCGGTATGATATGTATACCTTTAACGCTGGCAGAATTGATACAAATCATTCTAACTGCAATATTGATATACGTGACGTGGAAAGCAATGACCACGAGAAACACAAAGAAATAAGCCGCCCACGGCAAATGTGACGGCTTGTTTCAATACCACAAGGTAATTAACTTGGGGTGACAGCCTTTACACCGCCAAGCGTTGTGAACATCAGAGAGGACGCGACAACGTTCTCTCTGTTTTTATTATACGGCAATGTCCGCAAAAGATGCAAGCATTACACTATGTTCGTCGTGAGAACCACACGTTACGGACGGGCGGGCCATAAATCATTAATTCGCGTCCATCTATGTCAGCTACAAAGTTTGAACTATTACCCCATGAACCATGTCCGGAAACTGTAAAATAAATTCTATTCCCTTCTTGTTGAAATGAACCGCGGAAAACATTGCCCCGCTCTTGCCATGTTACACGGTCGCGCTCCGCAAAGCTTACTGTAAAACTTCCGCATTCGCTGTCAAAGATACCCAAGATGTCGTAACTTCTTGCCGTTACCGAAATGATGACTATTGTCAAAAGAATAATGGCAAATGCAAAAGTGCAATACAAGATTTTTTTGTTTGGCATTCTGCTGGCGGGTGTTACGGGTCTCGTGTCATCCGGCACAACTTTTGCAATTTTAACCGCCGGAGGTGTTTCTACTTTGGGTGCATCCGGTTTTACAGTTTCCATTTTCTATGTCCCCCTTAACAAGGCCGACAAACATTTAACATTAGTATCATCAAACAACGCGTTGTTCATAAAGAAGCGGTGAAGAAACATCTGAAATGCCCAGCAACCAATCCGCAGAGACATTATAAAAAATAGTAATCCGCGCTAAGACTTCAAGGTTAGGTTGCAATTTTCCTAATTCATATTTGGCGAGGGTACTTTGCGGAATTTTCAATCCGGCGGCAGCCTTTATTTGTGAAAGCCGCATGTCAGTACGGGCAATCTTCATTTTGGTAGGAAAGTTAGTGCTTCGTATCTTCATGCCATCCCATTTTGATTCAGGGTCAAGAAAATGCTCTCTTTTACCCGGGAAGGCACGAACCCCAATAAGCCAATCAACGGATGCTCCATAAAAGTCTGCAAATTGGGAAAGTGTTTCAATATCGGGTTGCCGAATGCCTTTTTCATAGTGTGAGATGCTTGCATTATTTATATTTAATTCCTTTGATACCTCAAGTTGCGTAAAGCCGTGAGATTCTCTAACTCCTTTAAGGCGGGAAGGAAAAACTTCACTATACATAGGGCAACCTCCCTAATTTCAGTTTGAGTATGGTAAATATGCACAAAAATGAGTATTCAATTTTGTATAACGTGACAATTCAAAAATGTATAAAGTTATGCTTATAATATACGCCATAGCAAGGCAAACAGAATGTCGAAAGGAAAAGGGACAAAAAGAACCCCGAGCTGTGGCGGGCATTCCACAGCTAACCCCGGCATTAACAATCCACCCCATATCCAATCAACCTAACCCAATTCAACCCAGAGAGGAGCATTACAAATGCAAAGCTTTAAACAGAGTTATCTGATGCTGTTCGCATCGCCGTATGCAATTGAAAATCCAAACGGCACAAAGAACGAGGGCGTAACTTGCCACTTTTTAATGACTGATAATTTAGCCCCAAAGGTTGACCAAGAAGCTGCCCAACGCGGTCAATCAATTTTCGGCATGAAGCCCAACAAAATGTCATTGCCTATCACGGCAATGGAAAAAATCAAAGCCGCGCCCGCCATGTATGAATGCACTGTAAAAATGATAACAAAAAGCGTCATAGTAGGCGGCAGGCAACAAGATATACCATCGCTTCAAATAATTGATGTCGATTATATCGGCGCAATAGATTTACCAATATTAGAAAAGTTGAACAAAAATAAATAATCCCCCGGCCGGGCGACTAACCCGGCCATTTACATATAACAACTCCCCTAAAGAAGGTGTGCGCCCATGACCCCAAAGCAAATCAGAAAAACTTGTATATCAATGGCAAAGACTGAATTTACAAAAAGTGTTGCCATATTTTCTTTCGTATATGGCGTTTTATGGGGCGCGTTTTTTTCTGCGCTGGATATTGCATCCTATGACGCCGACCCTATGGCGCGAATTATTGCCTTTCTATTATTCCTTGCCATTTCGTTCGCGCTGCTGGTGTTGCTTCGCGCCTATTACATTTATCGAACCGGGCAGTGGTTTGAAGATGTCCCGCCGGTAAAAGAAACGCCTTGAGTATAAACGCTTTGGCCAAAGCACATATAATTCGCGTGGTACGTTAGCGCAGAAAGGAGAAGCGCATGAAGAAAAAGCTGTTGGTAATTGCCATCTTGACGATGGGCATGTTCATTCTTACCCCGCTGGGCGCAATGAACGTACAAGCCGCAAGCGCGCCGGTAGAAGCCGTAGGAAGATGGTGGAGTAATCTTTGGGGTA
>WQSB01000227.1 GCA_009788085.1 Defluviitaleaceae bacterium | reverse complement strand
CACAGAAAACAAGGACTTACCTTTGATGAAATTGCGGCTGTCATTGCAGCACCATTTTGGAAAACAATAGAAAGCATGACACAAGAAGAAAAGGAAACGCATGAATACTTACGCATAATGTTTGCCGAGCAACTAATAACAGGACCCTTTTCCATTCTTGTAGGGTTCGATGGGGGACTCATGGCGTTAAACGACAGACTCAAACTTCGCAGTATGGTTGTGGGCGAAAAAGACGACATGGTCTACATTTCCAGTGAGGAAGCGGCAATAAGGATAATTGAGCCGGAGCTAGAAAAGATTTGGGCACCAAAAGGTGGACAACCTGTGATTATTCGCTTGGAAGGGGGTAATCAGCAATGAACTTTATTTATCCCGAATACGAAATCGTGCGAAACTACGAAAAATGTACCAATTGCAGTATTTGCATAAAAGAGTGCGCNAATGAAGCCCATGAATTTATAGAGAGCGCAGGCAAAATAGTCTGCGATGATNCGAAATGCGTAAACTGCCACCGTTGCAGCGTTCTCTGTCCCGTTAAAGCAATTAAAATTGTAAAAAGCGGCAACACATACAAAGAAAACACAAACTGGAGCAACAAAACCATAAACGAAATTCAAAGGCAGGCAGAAAGCGGCGGGGTGTTACTCTCAGGCATGGGTAATCCCGAAAACTATCCCGTATACTTCGATAAAATTCTACTCAATGCCTCGCAGGTGACAAACCCGTCCATCGACCCCTTGCGCGAGCCGATGGAATCAAAGGTACACCTTGGTGCGCGGCCTAAAAAAATAGAGAGAGATGCAGAAGGGAAAATAAAAAACAACTTAAAGCCGCAGATGTTTCTATCCATGCCGGTTATGTTCTCAGCGATGAGCTACGGTTCAATCAGCTATAATGCCCATGAAAGCCTTGCACGCGCGGCGACGGAGCTGGGCATCATGTACAACACCGGCGAAGGTGGACTGCATGAAAATTTCTATAAATATGGAGAAAACACTATTGTGCAGGTAGCCTCGGGGCGATTTGGCGTTCACCCTACATACCTAAACAGCGGTGCGGCAATCGAAATAAAAATGGGACAAGGCGGAAAACCGGGAATCGGCGGGCATTTACCGGGAACAAAAATAGTGGGTGACATTTCAGCCACACGTATGATTCCCGAAGGCACAGACGCAATTTCTCCTGCTCCGCATCACGATATTTATTCAATTGAGGATTTATGCCAACTGATTTATTCGCTCAAAGAAGTCACAAACTATACAAAGCCCGTAATTGTCAAAATAGCAGCGGTGCATAACGTAGCGGCGATTGCAAGCGGCATAGCGCGTAGCGGTGCAGATATTATAGCACTGGACGGCTTTCGAGGAGGAACGGGCGCAGCACCGACACGAATACGCGACAATGTGGGACTTCCCATAGAATTGGCTCTTGCCTGTGTAGATGAGCGTCTGCGCGATGAGGGCATACGCAATAATGTTTCAATCATAGCGGGTGGAAGCATCCGCAGCAGTGCTGATGTTGTAAAAGCCATTGCCTTGGGTGCAGATTGTGTTTATATCGGTTCGGCGGCACTTCTTGCACTTGGTTGTCATTTATGCAGAACCTGCCATGCAGGTAGCTGTAATTGGGGCATTGCTACGCAGATTCCCGAGCTTACAAAACGTCTCAACCCGGAAGTCGGATACAAGCGTCTTGTAAATTTAATGACCGCATGGCGAAATGAAATTAAAGAGATGATGGGCGGCATGGGTATAAACGCTATAGAGAGCTTAAAAGGCAACAGGCTCATGCTCCGCGGCGTGGGAATGAATGAAAAGGAATTAGAGATACTCGGTATTAAACACGCGGGCGAATAGTAAAAAACGCAAAAATCAAATGTCAGGAGATGAAAGAAATGGTTATTTCAGCGGCACAGCTTGGTTTTCGGGAACTAAACGAGAAAATAAAATCAACATCTGAAGATGCCTGCATAAACGATTGTTACGGTCAACGCTTCATTGGGTGCGGGGCGTCAGATAAAACCATTACAGTAAACGGAACGCCGGGCAACGCACTTGGAGCGTATCTTGACGGAGCGATGGTTCAAGTCAACGGCAACGCACAAGACGCTGTAGGTGATACAATGAACGGCGGAAAAATAGTTATCCACGGAAATGTGGGAGATGCACTCGGATACTCTATGCGCGGTGGTGAAATTTATGTAAAAGGCGATGCGGGCTACAGGACGGGTATTCACATGAAGCAATACAAAGACATAAAGCCTGTTATTGTTATAGGCGGCTCTGCCGGGAGTTTTCTGGGCGAATATCTTGCAGGAGGAATCATTATCGTGCTTGGACTTGGCTCAGAGGACGTACCGATGGGACACTTTACGGGAACAGGGATGCACGGCGGGCGTATTTATATCCGTACAAACGCAGATACCGACGCACTGCTTGCAGGCAATCTTGTAGTCACACAGGTTATAGCGGAAGAAGCAACTCCGGACGAACTAAAGGAGATAGAGACGTATATATCTGAATTCGCCGCACATTTTGGTCTGTATGGCACAGAACTTGTAAATAATCGTTTTTTACTGCTCAGACCAAACACAAATAGTCCATATAAACAGCTTTATACAAAAAATTGACGAGGAGTGAAATAT
>WQSB01000226.1 GCA_009788085.1 Defluviitaleaceae bacterium | reverse complement strand
ACGTTCCCCTCGGCCAGAAGCCTTCGCACCGCCGCGCCGAAATCGCCCTCGTGCGGAACCGCCGCGCTCCATGTCACCGTACCACCTTGGTGGTCGCCGCCGTCCAGCAGCACCATTTTAAGACTGGTCGAACCTATGTTAATACCGAGTGATTGCATGGGTCATGATACCCCTTCGCGTGGGGGTGTTGCAAGAGCTATGACTTTTTGATGACTGCCACCCCAGCGCCGCCTATAGAGACGGTTAACAAGTAGTACAGGACGTGATTTCTTCGGCGACATGGCAAATCATATACCTGTGGGCTTGATTCTGGCTGTTTTCATGTGATACTTTTATTGCCCGTGAACAGCATAAGGAAAACTGTGGTTATGGATGAAAATGCGCTTTTGGGCGGCTGGACGAAATCATTTCCTTGTTGAAGGAAGCTGGCTGGCCGCCATTGCCAACTTCAAAAGTATTGAGCGGATTGGTGACAGGAGCTGGGATTTTGGGCATTCTTTCGGCTGTTGACGTAATCAGAATATGGCTTGGAGGCTAAAAATGGCATGGCAGATTATTTTGACCGTGGTGCTGCTTTGTTACAAGCGCAGCTCTTTTTTACGCCGCCCGCAAACTCAGAAAATACCAGTAATCGAAGCCGCCGACAGCGATGCTGAGCAGCGCGGAATGGCTTAAAAATCGTGACTGTCACTGTTGCGCCGCGGGAACGTGCGCATCGCCTCTTGGTGTGAGGGCTATCTGGTGGGATTACAACGCAGCAGCAACCGCCGTAAAGTCGGCTGATAGAATGACGCTATAATCCCGCGGTAGGAAAAAAGTGCCAGTCATGCTGCGCATAGGGTTTAAAAATTCATGACAGGCACCGTTGCGCTTCCCTTCATTGCGCTACTTTACATTCAGGTAGATTTTTGGAACGGATACCCAGATCAAAGATCCACGGATTGCATTTTCCCCCGAGATAATATTCCTCATTCTTCACTCGCTGATCTGCGAATGGTTTAAAAATTCAAGACTGACACCATCGCGCCTTTCCTCTGTTCTGTTGGGGCAACGGAGCAACCCCGCTTATTTGTATCTCGCCTTGTCCGCCGGTGGCTTACTGTCCCCAAAGATCTAGGTTCAGCTTGGCATGTGGATGTTGTTTCCGTTAGCATCGGATTGGCAACGACAACCGCCACTGTTTGAATCCTCGGTGCAACCTGTTAGGACAAGGGCGAATGCTAGTAAGGCTATTCCTAGTAGCAATACCAAAGGTCTTTTCTTCATAAGAGTCTCCTTAGTGGAAGGCGGGGCTGTCCATTAAGCCCGTGGCGTCGTGGACAGCCCCCTTTGCGTTTAGCTGCTAGCAGTCGCAGGTTATTGTAGCACCAGGTTCTGTACCATACAGGTACCCAGTTGCGGTGCTACTCCGTTGCGTCCCCTAGCAGTTGCAAACGTCACCTGCGCCTTCGCCAGTTAGCTCTCTGGGGCAGGTGCTTCGCGTGGTACATCTGAAACCACGCTCACAATCACAAGAGGTATCGCACCCCATCATTGTAAAACTCATTACCACCACCGCGGCGATAATCCCGAAAAGTTTGATTTTGCTTTTCATCTTTATTCTCCTTCTCGGTTTTAAAGCACCCGAAAACTTATATATTTTAACCCCCCATACGGGAAATTATTTACAAACCAAAACGCCCTAATTTGATTGGCTGTTTTCTTTCTCCGCTTGCAGTATTTTTTCCGTCTCTTTCAGTAGCCTTTCCTTCCCGGCTTCGTCCATTTCCTCATAATTCCTGCCCAGTTCATCGGGAATGTTGTCCCAAGTCTTTTCATTGCCACCGTCTAATATATCCATATATCGGATATATTAAATCTATATACAGGATTTTGTCAATACAAAACCCGAAGTTTCATTATTTATCTCAGATTTTATCCGACAATCGGCCTTGAAACGTCCAGATATCGTTGGAATTCCAAAGCCCCTGTGCTATAATGGCTTTCTATGTCGGATGTCTCCAAAAGGTTAAGAGAGATACGGAAGTACTTCGGGCTTTCAATCAAAGAGTTTGCTCGGCAGATATACGTTTCAAACTCGCTTTATGGTAGTATCGAGCATGGCGACCGGGAATTATCGGACAGGATTTGCCAACTAATAGCGTCAAAGTTCAACGTCAATAAGGACTATATTTTGACCGGAGAAGGCCCCAAATTTAACAGTGACACGCCTCCAGATGCACGGTTAAACCGGATTTTTGAAATATACAACGAGGTCAGTGATTCCCATAAAGAAATGATTTTGCAAATATCAAGAACCATTCTCGAGCATCATAGAGGAAAATAGGATAATCGCGCCGGTGCCTGTTGTCCCCATCTGATTATCGCCTTTGCATCTAAAGGCTTGAGATTTAGCCTTAACGAGCGGATACTGTTAGTGGGTGGCGATGCCCAAAGCAGGGGATGAATTGGAGGGACGTTCTTAACCCTTCGGGGTTAGCCGTCAGTTGTCCAACATTCTTTGCTTGTTTTTTGTCTATAAGTTTTACCAGGAAAAGCCTTTCTCATTCCTCGCCAACCGCCCCCTGGGAAAACTGCGAGTTGTACAAGTCCGCGTAAAAGCCCCCGGTCTCAAGCAGTCGGTCGTGGCTGCCCTGTTCGATAATGTCGCCGTCCTTCATCACCAGAATCAAGTC
>WQSB01000225.1 GCA_009788085.1 Defluviitaleaceae bacterium | reverse complement strand
CACGCGACCCGGCCCGGCAATGCCCTCCACCCCGCGAATCAGCACGGCCTCCGGTTCTCCTTCACCCGCGGCCACGACGTTTAGCAAATTATGAATCCCGTAGCATAAATAAATGTAGGCAATTCCGCCCGGCTCGTACATCACAGAGGTGCGCGGCGTCTTGCCCCGGTGGGCGTGGCAGGCGGTGTCGGCCTCGCCGCAATAGGCTTCGGTTTCCGTTATGCGGCGGCGGATTACCTCGTCGCCGATTCTGCGACACAGCACCTTGCCCAGCAACATAGGCGCGAGGGTCAGCGCGGGCTGTTGGTAGTATTCAAAATGTAAACGCATATCATTCAACCCCCCTTTAGGGCTTGAAGTGACAAAGCCTGGATTTGCATTGTTTGCAGTTAGGGCTTTTGTCACGGGGTAGTGAGAGCTCCCAGCGCAGAAGAACGGCAGCCGAAAGCACAAACAGACTAATGGAAAATACGCTTGGGAAAAGAATCAGCGGCGCGCACATCATAAAATAGTCCCAATCGTGGATGCGGCAGGTTTCGCAACAGCGGTTTTTCATAAAAAATTTTTGAAACGGGCAGAAAAAAATAATAAATATCATATCGCTTACGGCATAAGCCAGCGCGATAATTAAAACGGCGACAGGTGTCAGCGCGTCCAAAAAATAGAGCGTAAGCAGCACACCAGCTGTGATTACAAGCCAAGCCAGCGCACTTAAAGCCGCGCCCTTGTGTAATCGGGCGGGGTTGCTTATGCTCTTTTTATAGTGCTTTCCCGGAATCAGACGATGCAGCATTTCCGCCGCAAGGGCGGTCCAGAAGGCCAGAATCAGCGCGTCGCCCAGAGATGTTTGGAATAAATCCGCGGCAAATAAAACAACCGCCGCAACAAGCAGCACCGTTCGGAAAGCCAGTTTTAACATATAAAGACGCAATATTTTGCTGATGGGAACACGTCCTAACGTTTGAACCGGCGTTCCAGCTCTTTTTTGGTGATTTCTATGATTGTAGGGCGGCCGTGGGGGCAGGTGAAGGGATTTTCCAGCTCCAGCAGCCGCGTTATTAAGGCGCGGGCTTCCGATTCGTCCAGCCTGTCCCCGGCTTTTACCGCTGCCTTGCAAGCCGCCATTGCTATGATTTCGGTTTTGTGGGTATACGGACTGTCCTTGGAAAAGCCCGCCTCATTAATTTTGTCCAGCAAATCGGCAAAAAAACCCGATTGTACCGGGCCTTTCATTAAAAATGGTATGGATAAAATAAACGGCTTGTCCAAATCATCTATTTCAAAACCGAAGCGCGCGAACAGAGGCTTGTTTTCGTGTAAAATTTGACGCTCCTGAGGAGTCAGGTGCAAGGGAATCGGCGAAAGGAGGGTTTGGGCGTGGACATTTTCCTCCCGTGCCTTGTGCAGAAGCTCCTCAAATAATACGCGCTCGTGAGCGGCGTGCTGGTCAATCAAATACAGCGACTCTCCTTGGGATACCATCCAGTATGTCGCAAACAAAAGCCCGTGAATTTGATAATGGGTAAAGAATTTTTTTGGCTTTTCCAGCTCCGGCGGAAGCGGGGGCGAAATTTCGGGCAGTGACGATTCATGCAATCCGTCAGGAAATAGACGCGGCATCGAATGAGGCACCGGCGTACGCTCGTGCAGAGCAAGCCCCGGAAGCTCATTCGAAGACGGGGATGTATCAGCGGTGCGGTATTTTTGCGGGGGGCGGCAATGTATCGGCGGCGCGGCACCTCGGCGGCCGGCCGGCGTGTATGCCAGAGGGATTTGCTCCGGCTCGGGAGGCTCGGTTTCGCGGGGAAAAGTCCTCAGCCGCACCGTGGGGACTAAATTATGCTCCTCCAGCACGTCTCTTACCGCGTCCTCAACAAAGCCAAAAACAGCCTCTTCATCGGAAAACCGCACGTCCATTTTTGTGGGATGGACGTTTACGTCCAGATTTTCCGGGGGCAAAATCAAATTGAGGGCATATAGAGGGAATTTTCCGGAGGGCAGCATGGTTTTCATTGCGGATTCGACGGCTCTGGTCAGCAGACGGCTTTGGATATACCGTCCGTTTATAAAAAAGCTTCCGTGTTGGCGGTTGCCCCGGGCGATTTCTGGCTTGCCAACCAGCCCGGACAAAGTCATCTCGCCGGATTTTGCGTCAACTGTGGCTACCTTTGTGGCCACCTCGCGGCCGTAAATGTTTAGCAAGGTGGTCTTTAAGTCTCCGTTGCCGCTGGTTTGAAATACTATTTGCCCGTTATTTATATAGCGCAAAGTCAGCCCCGGATTTCCAAGAGCCAGACGCTCCATGCAGTGAGATATGTAACCTGCCTCCGTGGCCGGTTTTTTCAAAAATTTCCGCCGTGCCGGGGTATTGTAGAATAAATTTGCCACGATTACCGTTGTGCCGGTTACGCAGCCTATTTCCCGGCTGGAAACCGGCTTGCCGCCATGGATTTCCACTTTCGTGCCCATCACAGCGGCCGGCGTTTTCGTAATCATCTCCACTTGGGCAACCGCCGCTATGCTCGAAAGTGCCTCGCCCCGAAAGCCCAAAGTTTGCACCTGCATCAAATCGTCAAAGCTGGCGATTTTGCTTGTGGCGTGCCGCGCAAAAGCCAAGGGCAAAAACTCCGTGGCAATCCCTCCGCCATTGTCCGTAACGCGCACCATAGTCAGCCCGCCATCCTGAATTTCCACGGTGATAATGGCCGCGCCCGCGTCTATGGCGTTTTCGGCCAGCTCCTTGACCACGCTGAGTGGAC
>WQSB01000224.1 GCA_009788085.1 Defluviitaleaceae bacterium | reverse complement strand
AGAACCTTGTTGCCCGCCTGTGCTAGGCATGTCGTTAAGTTTACGTGTGTAGTGGTCTTTCCCACCCCGCCTTTTTGGTTGGCAATCGCGATGATTTTGCTCATTGACTTCACCTCAGATTAATTATACCATAAAACCAACGAAAAGAGAGGATGATAATTAATGAAAATGACGCTTCGCTGGTTCGGCCCTAAAGCCGACACTGTTTCCTTGAAACACATACGCCAAATCCCCGGCGTTGTTGGGGTTATCTCCACGCTGTTTGACAAGCAGCCGGGCGAGCTTTGGACATCCGCGGAAGTCCGCGCCCTAAAAGCCGAAGTGGAAGCCGCGGGGCTTGAGCTTTCCGGGATAGAGAGCGTGAACATCCACGACTCCATAAAAACAGGCGCAGCCGAACGCGACAAGCATATAGAAACCTACATAAAGTGCCTGACCGCACTCGGCGAAGAAGGAATAAACTTAGTATGCTACAATTTCATGCCTGTATTCGACTGGACGCGCTCCGACCTTGCGAAAGAGCGCTCGGACGGCTCCTTTGTGCTGTCCTACGACCAAGCGGAGATAGATAAAATCGACCCGCTTGAAATTTTTGCGTCCATAGAAAAAATGAACGACGGACACATGCTGCCCGGCTGGGAACCGGAGCGCATGGCAAGAATCGAAGAACTGTTTGCAATGTACAAGGATGTGGACGAAGAAAAGCTTTTCGAAAATTTGGCTTACTTCCTTAAAGCAATCGGCGGAGTTTGCGAAAAATACGGAATAAACATGGCCATCCACCCGGACGACCCTGCGTGGCCTGTTTTCGGACTGCCGCGTATTGTCACAAACCAAGCGAACTTGCAGCGCCTAATCTCGGCCGTAGACAAGCCGTACAACGGCGTGACGCTCTGCACAGGCTCGCTCGGTTCGAATCCGAAAAACGACATCCCCGCCATCATAAGAAGCCTCGGCAGCCGCATCCACTTTGGGCATGTCCGCAACCTGATTCATCACCGCGAGGGCGCGTTTGACGAAGCCGCGCATCTTTCCTCGGACGGCTCGATGGACATGGCGGCGATTATGAAGGCGTTTCACGATATCGGCTTCACAGGCCCTATCCGCCCCGACCACGGGCGCATGATTTGGGAAGAACAGGCAATGCCGGGCTATGGGCTGTACGACCGCGCGCTCGGCGCACAATATTTATTAGGAATATGGGAGGCGTTAGAGAAATATGGAAAATAAACCCGGAGACGCAAACCGCATCACGCGGGAATTTTTTGACTCACTGCTAATCGAAATGCGGCACGTAGGCGCGGTGCTGCCCGACACATCCATGACGCTGTACGGCGAGAATTTTTCCACGCCGATAATGACAGCCGCGCTTTCGCATCTCGACAAGTTCGGCTACCACCCCGACGGCATGGTGGAGCTAGCAAAAGGCGCAAAAGCCGCCGACGCGGTAATGTGGGCAGGCATGGGCAGCTTCGAGGAGCTTGAACGGATTTGCGCGACAGGCGCAAAGACAATCAAAATCATTAAACCCTACGCGGACAATGACTTGATTTTCAAGAAAATAGCACACGCGGAGGAATGCGGCTGCATTGCGGTCGGCATGGACATAGACCATTCCTTCAACAGGCGCGGCGAGTACGACGTAATAGACGGCGTGCAAATGACAGGCAAGACACAGGAGGAAATAAACCAGTTCGCAACAGCGACGCGGCTTCCGTTTATCGTGAAGGGCGTGCTTAGTGTGCATGACGCTGTGAAGTGCATGGAGGCGGGCGTGCAGGGAATAGTTGTTTCGCATCATCACGGGATTCTTAATTATGCTGTGCCGCCGCTGATGGTTTTGCCGCAGATTATGGATGTGGTTAAGGGGCGTATGCAGGTGTTTGTGGACTGCGGGATTGAGAGCGGGTATGATGTGTTTAAGGCGCTTGCGCTTGGGGCTAACGCGGTTTCGCTTGGCCGGATTATTTTGGAGCCGCTGCGTGAGAAGGGTGCGGACGGGGCTGCCGAGATGATTAGGGAAATGACCGGGGAGCTAGCCGGGGCTATGGCGCGGACTGGGGCCGGTGGGGTTTTTGGGATTGATAGGTCGGTGGTTTGGGGAATGTAGTTGATTTTTTTGGTTTGGTTGCGTATAATGCTGTTGCATGGTAAATGTTCGCCCTGCTGTTTCTTGGTAAACGGCGGGGTTTTGTTTATGGATTATTTTAAGTTCGGCGCGAAAACATGGAATTTTAGACAATGAATTAGCAGCCGAAAGGAGGCAATGAAATGAGTACCCACCATAAAGTAACGATAAAACCAATCAGCGAAGTTGCAGCGTTTATGAAAAATCTGATACCGGCCGACATACCCGAAATTTATGCGCTAAATCCACTTTTTAACAACATTGCAAGCGAAGAAAGTATAAGGGCCGGGGTTATTGCATTTAGGGATTTTCTATATTTATTTTTTGACCGCCTAATTTTGGACGGGGATATGTACGCCACGCCGCCTAACAAGCCACGTAGTATGACCGATTATCCTTTTTTGGACGGCATATCAAACCTGTTATCCGAAATAGGCTATCATGGAGTATTGGCAGAAAGCGGCGATTCATTATTAGTTGCCCAAATGTCATCACAAATTGCGACAAAAATTACAAATTCAAATATGATTAAATGCTTGCGGTTTCTAACCATTTGCGGATTTGTTTTTAGCGATATTGACTTAGATTCAAAAAACATTAAAATTTTAGAAGCACTACCATTAGAAGTATCATACCCCAATAACCCAAGCATGATTACAGGATTAAAAGCCCTATCGGTTGCAAATATGGAATTACGAACGACGAGAAAATTTTGGAATGACCATAATCTTTTATTGTGCGACTACAGACCGATAAAAGCAGAACCTACCGAAACGCACGAAATATTAAAGGATTATTT
>WQSB01000223.1 GCA_009788085.1 Defluviitaleaceae bacterium | reverse complement strand
CCGTCCGTAGTTCAAAAACGAGTTTGCGGAATTCGCCGTTCTTTTTGCCAGCTTTAGTATGCCGGCTGCCGCGCCCGCCAGAGCCACGGCACTCGCCGCCAGCGTTTTCTTTGCAAGTTCCATCGCCTTGGTTTTCCGTTCCTGCGCTTTTCTGGATGCGTCTATTCTTTTTTGCAGCTGCTCTTGTTCCGCCCTTAGCGCCCTAATCGCGTCGCTGTTGGGGTTCATCCCGTTTCTTATGTTTTTCTCTATTTCCCTCGTGTAGTTTCTGACCGATTGCTCAAGCGCGGCCGTTTCCCCCCTGGTGCCTATCAGGGAGTTTTGGAGCATTTTCTGCTTGCGGTTGAATTCGTCAACTTCGTTTCCCGCAAGCCTTTTGGCGAATGCTTCCATTTCCTCCCGGGTCTCGGCGGAACTGTTTGCAAGCTCTTCAAATGCGGCAGTTGCCTTGTCAAAATTCGCACGAATCCTTAAGGTTAAATCTCCCACTTATGCTACCCCCTTTATAATATACCTGTGGTTCATATAAATTAGTTGTTGTATTGCTTGCTGGCTAGATGGTGCTCATACTGTTTCTCTAATGATTTAAACATTTTATGCATATCCAATAGCCAGCTTGGAGCCGAAAGCCAATTGTCATAGGGAAGCCCAAAATTGCAAATGTTTTCATAAACATCGATATAATGGAAAACGTCATCGGTCAAATATTTCGGAAGCTTCTTTTCGGATATCGGCTTTTCCTCGCCCCAGATTTCGACAGGATGAGGCTCGTCTATTGCATAGGCGTTATTGGTCTTGGCTTGGCTTACGGGCATGACATCCGCCGCTTGTTCGGCCCTGCGATAACCCATAAGCCATAGCTTAAACCCGAGCCTTATTTTTTTTTATAATCAGCCGTGAATTCGTCCGCCTCTTTCGCGTACAGATACGCTTCTTGGGCGATTGCGAAAGCCGCCTCGCCTGGAAGATGCCTGAAAAAATCATCGGCGGTTTTTATAGCATTATTATCATAGGTCAAATCCTCTACTCCCTCTACGCACTCGCTAAAGAATCTTTTGTAGTCGATTCTGTTTGACATGATGTTCGAGACCATGTTGTTTATGATGTGGTCAACCAAAGACTCTTTAGATTCGTGGCTATCGTCAAGCGTCTTAAATGCGCTTGAGTCCAACACGGATTTTTGGTCTGCCATCGGGAATTGCTCGTCAGGCATGGGGAACCTTGAAAAGATTATTTTCGCCGGGTTTTCGGATTCCATGTTGCCGAAACTTTTGAATATGAAACTCTTGTTTTTTTGCTTGAGCGACTTCAATACCATTTTTTATTCTCCTTATGTAATTTAGTTATAAAAAAAGAGGCGCCGGAAAGCGCCCCTTGTGATTTACGCCGCCGGCACGCAGTAGACGATTGGCGAGCCATGTCCAAGAGTAAAGGATATGTCCTTACTCTGTGGGTCTCCGTGGCCTAGGGATATGCTCATGCTGTTTATAACAATTGGAGCAAATAAATAGTTCTCCATTTGGCCGGTTTTTGCGCCGCTGTTAAGCTGCGTAAGTATATAAGCCTGCGAGTCGTCCTTGGGATGCACTTCATAAACGCCGTTGCCGTTGTCATGCACCACCGTCATAAACTTGTTCAAAATATCCTGAATAATATTTTCAAACTCGTCCGTTACCGGGTCATACCTGAACAGCCCGGACATTGAGCCGGAGAAAGTGGTAATGCCGCTTGCGATAGTAGAGGCCGGATGGCAGTCATCGCCGACCTCTACGGCATCCTCTCCGAGCTCAAAAGACGCTGTGGTCTTGCAAAACCTTTCCTCGTTGATATGATAAATCCTATCCCCCGCAATTAGGGTAAGCTGCGTCCCTGTTCTGGGCGCCTGAAAAATCATGCCGGCCGGAACGGGAAGCGCGCTGCTGTCCGCCCTGTCCATTACGAAATATTTTTGGCCGGCAATCGTGCTTCCGGTAGAAATTATAGCATTGTTTCCACTGTCAATAAAAACGTGGGCACGTTGCCCGGTGTATTTAGATACCATTTATTTGTCTCCTTCTTTGTCATTCTTAATATCAGTAATATCATTAATGTTTATTACTTCCGCCTTGATTTCGCACGACGGGCAGTCCTTTCTGCGCTTGGCTTGCTTGGGCTGTCTTTCGTGCTCTTTTCTTGCATCCTCCGATGCAAATACCTTATATCCTTTTGTCATTTTTGCTGCCTCCTTATTTAGTTTAAAAACCGATATCAAGCGTGACCGGCGTTTTTGACGACACCAGATTCTTGTTTCCCTCGACGTAGTGAAAAAACCCCACGCCGTCAATGTTGATATTGTGGGCTATATCTATTCTCTCGCAGCGAAACATCTCGTATAATGCGCTGGTTGCGTCCATCATGTTCGCCCTCAGGGTTTCAACGGCGGCGTTCCTGAAAACAAGATATACGTCGCACGATACCCTTGCTATATGTACGCAGTCATCCTCGTACCGGTCTTCGCTCAGGCTGATTCTGTCGAAATCGATGAAAAGCGTGAAATCGTTCTTGAACTTGTCAAAGTCCAAAAACTCGCAGGTGATAAAAGGAGCCTTTTTTACGTCAAACGCTTCCAAGTATTTGTGATAGTTTGTCTCGACGAAGTCCTTTACCGTGTCAAGCTTTTTTCTGAAGTCTATCATTGGCTCAATTCCTCCCGCATCTTGCGCTGTAATTCGTTCGCCATTTCCCTGTAGCCTCTGGCGTTCCTGCCGCTCCACCAGCTGCGCCACGCCGGCAATGCGAACGGCTGCTTGTTAAGCCTGTTGTTGTGGACGGCCCACGCATAGGGCACCGTGTGCTTGCCGAATCTCTCCCGGGTGGTTAAAGCGGCAAAGCGCCCTCTCATATGAAAGCCGATGGAGTCCCTTAATTTTCCGGTGTCGCTTGGAGCCCTCGCTCTTGCTTCATCGGCTATTCTGTCGCCAACGCCTCTCATTAGGCTGGCGTAGAAACTTCCAAGTCCGGCGGAAAATAT
>WQSB01000222.1 GCA_009788085.1 Defluviitaleaceae bacterium | reverse complement strand
CGGGTTTCAATGCTGCCAAGCACCAAAATATTGTAGATATACGACACCAAAGCCGTACCCGCCATGATGTTTGCCACTATTGATTGCGGTGCTGATACTGCGGCCTCAGCGCAACTTAATTGTGTCGGGAATTTATCCGTATCCAAAAGTACATCGGGGTAAATATCGCCAATGGGCTTGTAATATGTTCTGCCGCTGCGCCTGATGCCGCAAACCACTTGCCCCGTATGTTCACCATTGCCGGAATCAATATAGATGAGATTTTTAGCGGCTTTGAAAACTTGATGGCACAGTTGACGGCTGCGGTTATTGTCAACGCAGCCAATTAAAATTGTCATGCCCTCTATATTTTGGTGTGAATATGGGCTTACGGGGAATAAATCAGGGCTTACAAGCCTTGCGAGTCTGTCTGCATCCTCGATAAATTCGGGAAGATAGGACACTTCAAGCCCGAACGCCGAGGCATAGCGTTCCGCCAATACCTGCGCTTTGTTTTTACCCAAGTCAGCGGAAATAAAATTTTGGCGCACAAGATTTTTTTCCTCGACAACATCACCGTCACACACAATAACCTTTGTATAGCGGTTAAGCGTATGGAGCAGGCGGTAAAGATGAGGTGCTACATGACCGCCTGTTCCGCCTGCGCCAAGCATTACGATTTTTACGGGTTTAGTTAATGAGAATTTCATAGGCTTAACCCTCCTGCAATTATTTTTTATCGAATATACCCAAAGGAAAATGCGGCATACAGAGCATATCTGCACCTTTGGTTGTTTTGCCAATATCCCCATGTGCGGCTCTAAGTTTCACATTGTCTTTCCATTCCGGCGGGAATGGGCTGGCAATGTATTCAAAAACCTCTGCCGGGTCTATTTCAAGGAACTTGCCGCCATTGGAAATGCGGGTTTTTATTTCGGGGAAGTAACTATCCAAGCGTCCGATTACGGAATATAGCCGCGTGGCCTTTTCGTCTTTATCATCTGTAGGCGAAAAGAAAGCCCTCATGCTGTTATGGCTGTGAATATCCATGTAATGGATGTAGCGTTCGTCAAGGTAATCGGGGTTTTCTTCGCTGTGTACAGAAACTTTGGACACGGTTTGAGACGGTGCATCAACGACAAATTCTTCGCCGTGGCTATCCCAATAAATATTGACTAAAACCTCGTTATCGCCGCCTTGTATGGTGTAGTAACGGAAAAAGGCGATAATCTTCATAATCAAACTCATTGGAATACGGGGGATGCCGAAAGCCGGGATAAACCCGGCCTTCACATCGGAGAGTAAATCACTGCCAACAACAGTCGTGGTGAACGTACCCAAAGGGGTTTTGCGTACTTCATAAACATTACCGTCTTTGGCAGGCAGAACGGATATTACCTTGCCCGCCGCCTCAACAGCCTCCATATTCGGAAAAACACCTTTATAACCGGATGCAGTACCCTTGGATTGGGCTTTAACGCGGGGTTTGACCTTGCACACCAGATTTTTGTCCTTCGCCTTTTTCAATGCGTCAATAAACGCCTTCGAGCTTTCAATGTCCGATTTTGCTTTGGCAATGGTCGTGCCTTTGATGTCGGTTATTTCTTTGGTGATTTTGCCGTATTCGATAGACCAAGTTACACGCTTGCCGTCGTCTAATTCGGGGAAGTCTGCGGCTTTGGCTATGCGAAGTTCATCGAATGTCACAGCCGTATCCTGAATATCCTCTTTAGCTCCTGCGTATTCAAATACGGGCGGCTTTTTGTTGAGGCTTACTTTGGCATTTTCCGCATCCTTGGTTTCGGCGGCATCTACAGCACTACCCAATGGGTCAGCGGCTGCGGGAGTATCTTCTTTGGTAGCCGTAAGGCTGGGGTTCTCCGATGTTGCCGCCGCCGTTTCGGGTTGTGGTACGGGTTCGGGTTCTTGCGATGTGGGTTCTGCTGTTGCTTCGCTTGCAACCTCTTCTAAAANGTCGTCATCATCTGCGAAGGGGTCAAAATCTGTACCGGGCGCACTACCCAAGTCAATGTCATTTTTATTAGTGTCGCTCATCAAATCTACTCCTTTTTTATTTATCAGGCACAAAAATAAGCCCGGCCAGCTACCCTAAGTAACTGACCGAGCCTACATTCATTGCGCCTTACTTTAATTGGTTTTATGAATTAAGCCGCCTGCGCTGCATACGGGTCGAAGGTCGGGTCGTACTCTGCGTTATTGTTTTGAGCATCATCCCTTTTGAATCCGGCAAAATGCACGTTTTCAGCGATAACCTCAATAACACTGCGGTTGGTCTTTGTGACTTCATCCAACCAAGTGCGCTGTTGCAAACGCCCTTCAACACAGATGGGCTGGCCTTTGGTGAAATACTTAGCCACAAAATCCGCCGTACCCTGCCAAGCCACAATGTTGATAAAGTCAACTTCTTTTTCGCGGCCTTTAATAAGTCTGCGGTCAACAGCCAGTGAAAAATTGGCAACGGGGACATTGTTAGTGTGGGTGTAACGTACAACCGGGTCTGCTGTAAGACGGCCCATCAGATTAACATTGTTTAACATAAAAACACGCTCCTTTTTTTATCTTCTCTTTTTATTTTTGTTGTAATCCCGACAAATACATGGATTAAGCTACGCATTTGCCGGGCATAGTCTACGCAGCTTTTTTATTCACGCCCTCCGCGCCTTTGGCGCGTACTTTTTCTTTCTTTTCTTTGGCGGGCTTCTCTGTCTTAATTCTTGGAGACATGGGTGATTGCAAGTAAACCTCGGTGCGGGTTTTTATCAGCATTATTCCGTTAGCATTAATCTCCAACTTAACTTTGCCACCCACAACTTGAAAGAGTTTAAGCAAAGCAAAAACATTGTAGAGAAATCCTGCATCCGGTGTGTTCGCAGATATTTTTGCAGGCACAACCGTACTGCCTTCGCTGGATTCGCCATTGCACCATATAGAGATTTCGTCGCCTAAAAGTGCAAGGTTTATCGGCTCTATACCCTCGCCAATCGACGCACTTACAGATATGAGATTCAGTGCCTCTTTTAGCTTGCTTGCATCGGTTACGGCAGAAT
>WQSB01000221.1 GCA_009788085.1 Defluviitaleaceae bacterium | reverse complement strand
TTTATGCCGCGGTGTCGTTCATTTCAATATCTGAAACCACATGGATACGTGCCAGCACGGGGCCACGGTTGTACATGGTTTGTATGCCCGTGACAAAGCCGGCCGCATCCTCGGCGGTTTGGTTTTTAATTGTCGTTTGCTATAGACGTTTCCGTTGAAAATGGGGTCCCGGGCCCCCGGTGGTGCCGCGTCGCGTTTGAAAGGTGCTAGCATGGGCAGCGGTGCCGGGCCGGATCCAAAGCCAGGCACGCTACCCCTTTTCATGCGGTGCGGCGGGTAGTACAGAGGGTGCAACGGCGTACATAGGTTAGAGAGGGAGCGGAGCGGTCCGTTTCGGAGAGAACTCCTTCCGGAGATGGCAAAACCATTACAGTGCCACCACCACACCGCCGCGGTTGCCATAGGTGGTTGTGATGCCTCGGCATTCTTGGATAAGAATGTCCTTGGCGCACAGATGTGCCAGCAATTCTTCCTTGAGGGCAAGGGCTTTTTCATAGGCTTTTACATGAGTGATGCCGATTACACGGCTTTCTATGTCGGGGGTGTTTTCCTTGATAATTTGAACAAGGCGTTTTACGGCTTTTGTGTAGCCGCGAGCCTTGTCTACCATTTTTATTTCGCCCTCGTTGTCACCGCAGATGGGCTTTACATTTAAAAATGAAGCGATTTTGGCAACGTAGGGGTTTATACGGCCGGTTTTTACAAGATTGTCAAATTTGTCCAGTATGAAATAGGTACGCATTCCCTTTATGAATTGGTTTACTTGGGATACTATCTCCGTGGTTTCGGTGCCTTTTTTTAACAGCTCGGAAAGCTTCATGACCACCACTCCTACGCCGATGGAGGCCGTCAGGCTGTCGAATACATGGATAAACTTTTTGCCGTATTCCTCCATGTACATATCCTTGGCGGTTATCGCGCTTTGATAAGTCGCGCTTAGCTTGCTCGAAATCGTCACCGTAAACACATTTTCTCCGATTTTAAACTTGTCCAAGAAAAGATTCGGCGACGGCGCGGAGCTTTTTACCCCCACCGGGCTGGATTCCATGTGGTTCAAATAATCGTCCAAGTTAAGGTTCTCATCGTCTAAGTATACCTTGTCTTCTATTTGCAGATTTAGTGGAACGTGGGTTAGCGTGTGGGTTTCACAGTCGATAAGCTCCTTGCTGACATCGCAGCTGCTGTCGGTCACTATGTGATTTACCATTGGACTTGCCCCTCTCTCGATGGATATAACAAACATTTGCTATAGTATTGGCAGAGTGTAACACTATTCTATGTCCCTGTCTATGAAAATAACGCGCAAATCCGGACAGGCGAAAACGTGCAGGCTTGAAAGGTGGCGCGCTTCGGCGAAGCTTTGCCGGTTGATTTCTGCGGATTGGCGGGGTAGGGAGAGTTTCAGCTCGGATTCGATGGTGCGGGTGCTTACGTATATACGGCCTTCCCAATAGTAGCCATGGAAAGCGGAGCGTACCCAGCGCGGGGCGGCAGGTGCGCCGATTTCCAGCGCGGACAGGAAGTGCTCGTGGCTGATGGCAGCCTGATAAGCCGTCATTAACGCGGGCTCGGCCGAAATGGAAAAATCGTCAAAAATATAAGGTGACAGCGTAAAGCTGTCGGCATAAACAATCAGGCCGATTCGCGGAAAATTTTTTAGCGCATTGTATAGATACCTGATATCAGTCGCCGCCTCGTTAATGCGATAAGTATAATCCCCCCGCGAAAAGTGGCTGATTCCCAGCGGCAGGAGCATTATGGGCGCGTAAGCGTGGAAGCTTTGATAGAAGCGTTCCAGCTCGGACAGGATATCCGTTTTTTCGCCGTCGCTGTTTCTTCCGGCCAAAAGTGCCAACCCTACCCAGTCCACGGCGTCGTGGCCGGGATAGAATGGATTTTGCGGCGTAGCGTTGGCATCCGGCGCGACCCACACAAAGGCTGCCATGGGTGCGTGGGCCAAAAAAACAGCCCGAGCATAGCGAAACATTATTGTATATTCCGCCGGGGACATGCCATGGCCGGGAGGGTAAAAGGCTACCATCATGGGTAGGTTTAACACTCCCAGACGCTGGGCCAGGCAGATTATTTTTTCCGCGTCGTGAACCTCGCCTCCGTTGCCCACGGCCGGATGAATAATAATCAGGGGAGTAGCTTTCGCCGCGATGCAGTGCAGAATCCACGTTATCGGAACCTCGTCGTCAAGGTGCATTTCATGGACGTAAACGGCATGACGCCGCCCCGCTTGGTGCTCGAATATCCGCAGGGATGTTTCCGCACAAAGCCACGCCCCCAGGTACGTCCCATAGGACGGCTCGTACATGGCGCGCCGGACGTTTTCCTTGCGGTACAGCACGGGAAAGGCCTGCGGAGACCTGTCCGCCTCCGGATGATATGCGGGCTCCACACGCGCCAGCGTCCCCGGAGACCGTGTGCGCGTCGTGCCCGCCATCGGCGCGGGTGCACCCGTCATACAGCCAGAGAGGAGGATTAATATTATAAGTAAAATGACCGGTTTCTTTCTCATGCCGCGACACTCCAGTTCTTGGAATTCTTACCGGAATTGTCGCCTTTTTTACTTGATTTAATACGCCAACCCAGATATCGATAGGGTAGTATTGTGAATGAACCATTCAATAGGATTATATTTTTGTTGACTTGCGGCAAGGCATATGATATTTTCCCAGGAAATTGAACCTGAATTATTATTCATGTTTTGCAAAATTCATTCATTTGGACGATTTCGTTGAAAATGGGCTCAGCCTCCGCTAGGCTTCACCTATTTTCAGCCGAAATCGCTAATCCCGAAAGGAGCGTCTTTGTGAAAAAGGTATTTATCGCAAGTGCCAAACGAACTGCAATCGGCAGCTTTCTTGGCGCGTTAAAGGATGTACACCCCTCGCGGTTGGGGGCAGCGGTTGTTAAGGCCGTGTTGGAGGAAAATAAGCTCGCGCCCGATGTCCTTGACGAGGTTATCGTGGGTAATATCCTGTCTGCGGGGCTGGGGCAGGGCATTGGCCGGCAAGTGGCCGTTCACGGCGGGGTTTCCCATGAGGTGCCGGCCTACGCGGTTAATCATGTGTGCTGCAGCGGAATGAAGGCAGTAATGAATGCGGCAGACGGGATTC
>WQSB01000220.1 GCA_009788085.1 Defluviitaleaceae bacterium | reverse complement strand
CTAAAGCAATTCTTTAGCTTACCGGAGCGGTCTGTGTTGATGCGTTATGAAGCAAGCGAGCAAGGGCACAGTCTTTTTATAAATGACACGCTCATTTATGTCGAGATTCATTACGACCATGAGCATAGGCGGCTGTATCTGCCATTGGGAGATTTGGCGAATAGACTAGGACTTGATGTGACATGGCATGGCCCAGAAAGAAAAATTTCCGTTTCTTGCAATGAAACACATATCGCAAATTTATGGAGCGGCTCTCGCATTGTCTATGCAGGCGGGAATTACCATGAAATTCGCAGCCCTGTACTATTTCATAATAACAGAAACTTTGTTCCCGTTGATTTTTTTGAGGGTTTTCTTGGGCTTGATATAAGGGCAGATGGGGGTAATGTGTGGATTTTTTACCGCAATAACAGCCACACCCTCGAAGAATTGTCTGCAACAATAGTAGCTGCGGGGGAGTTTTGGAACAAATGGTGGGCATCGCACCACACATTTGAATGGGAGCATATTGACGACTCCAGACGAAACTGGCAGCCTTGGGATGAGGGGATAACACCGGCGCACCATCCGCTATCGAGAGGCTTTGCAGCAATTTTACCATCGGCAGGTTTTATTGGGCTTGGCGATATTGGCGCACACCTTTCGCAATTTTATACGCAGGATTGGATAAATAGGGGGCAATTTTCCGAGCCGGAAGTTATTATGCAATTTATTGGTAATGAATACGCAGCCATATTTGGATTCTATGGTTTTGAAGAATATGACGGCGAGCTATTTGTTTTTATTCAAACAGAGTGGGCGGCTCGCCCAAATTGGCACACAGCTACCCATGTTCTGATTGAGCAAGATGGCGGCCGCGCTGTAGTTGAAACGATAGTATCAACATATATTCAGGGATATAGCGGCGAAATGCCAGCAATAACATACCGCTTTACTTTTATAGACGGCAAAATCGAAAGTGCGGGCGGGCGGTTTGAGTAACCCTCCAGCACAAGGCAAAATTACATATCGTTTTGTTTCGCGGACAGTAATTAAATAACGCTTATGGCGTATAAAAAGGAGAAATGCAAAATGAAGAAGGTTTTCAAGAAACTTGCCAGTCTTGCCCTGGCGGCGGCAATGGTGGCCGGCACAAATGTTGCCACGCATGCATCACAAGACCAAGATTTCGGGCGTTTTGTGGTGCATGACGTAAACGATTCGAGATATCTCGATGGTGATGAGCGCAGGGGCATGATAGGCTATAATGTGCCCTTTATGGTTGAATATATGGGGCTAGAGGGGTGGGGAATTGGCTACAGAACCATGCTGCAAGCCACATCTTGGTCGCATGTGCTTTATGTCGATGCGCCCGCCATACTAACATTTACGGATGATTTTGAAACACTCCACGGCATAATATGGGACAATGACACGCCAAATGGCGGAATTATCAATAACAGAGTGCAGGCGGGCTTTGATTATAGCGGAACCATAACTTTCACAGTGCCAGGCACATTCATGATTTGGCATGGCCATACGGCTTTGTTTCTAATTGTTGGCGGCAGCGCACCAGCAGAGCAAACGCCACCGCCAAACCCGACCCCGCAACAACCGCAAATCCAAACCGCCACCCCATCAGCCCACACCGTCCTAATAGATGGCACAAATACACCATTCAGAGCCTTCAGCATAGCCGGAAGCAACCACTTCATGCTCCGCGATATAGCCTATGCCCTCAATGGTACTCCTGCACAGTTTGAAGTAGCATGGGATGGCACGGCTAACGCAATCAATCTAATCACAGGCTCGCCATATACCCCGGTAGGTGGCGAAATGTCATCACCAGATGGCGCAGGCGCAGTCCAAGCCATACCTAGCACCGCCACCGTGTTAATAAATGGGCAACCAGCAGACTTACGAGCCTATAATATTGGCGGCAATAATTTCTTTATGCTCCGGGATTTGGGCACAGCACTTGGTTTTGAAGTGGATTGGGATGCGGCCACAGCCAGCGTTTTGATTATTACAGAATAGTTTGCAGTTGGAGTTTTATTTGTGCTATACACGGTTTTGCACCCCCACCCAGACCAAATCTGGGCGGGGGTGTTTTATTTCGTCGGTGATTTTATCGGCGTACCGTACCGCCCAATACATAAACCAAAACCACCCAACAAGGAGGAATCCACCATGAACCACGAACAGCTTACCAAGCAAGCAGATGAAGTCTTTAATGGGCTTAAAGGAATTGAGGTTACGAAAACACCTAGCATTGGCATTGGCGATAACGACGACGACGGCAATAACGACTGCGCATACGCATCCCTGCTAAACTCAATAGGTATCCAGCCAAATGAACTCTGCTTGGTAATACTAGCCAATGGCGAACAGATGCTATCGGTTTTTAGGTTGCCCTGCCCAAACGAAATGCAAATGTATCGCATGAGCATGGAGGGGGTAGATTTGCACACCCTGTTTGTATTCGGATGCGATGGCGCGGAATCAACACCCCTCACGCTGAAGCAATTGGGCATCAAGTCGATTGCAAAAATACGCACTCCGAATTAGAGGGTGGCGACACCCTTGTTTACAAACCACTAAGCCCGGCAAATCATACCGGGTTGGGTGGTTTGTAAATTCCCGAAAAATCCCCAAAAATAACCCTTGACAATTCCTGTCCGTACCGTTATAATAAGCCCGCGGACTTCCATGAGGGCAGGTGATAATATTGCAAAGTCCGAAAAAATCAGCAGGCAGGCGGCCATCGGCAAATGCGCGCAAAGAGCGTGTTGAGGTGCGTATGAACACAGATGAGCTTGCGAAACTGGATTTTTGTGTCAAGGCGAAGCACTCAGACCGCTCGGCGGTTATCAGAGAGGGCATACAGATTATTTGCGATAGTTTAACAAGCAATCAGTCTGTCAACAGCTTTGAAAACCAGTCTGCACCGTCACTCAACAGCCAGTCTGCACCAAAAGACAAAGAAAGCAGCTTCCCCCAACCAAGAGATTAGCCGCTTTCAAGCCAACAGAATACCTTGCAGTATCTGCTCGTGAAATAATTATATCATAGAGCCGATGACTTTGCAATGGTTTTCTCAAAAAGGCAGTATTGCATAACTATGAAACACCAAAAAATCCACTAGGAAACAAATCAAAAAGCCTAGCTTTACCTTTCTTCGAATGAAAGTTAGCAAA
>WQSB01000219.1 GCA_009788085.1 Defluviitaleaceae bacterium | reverse complement strand
TCTGCCCCCCGCCCCCGCCACTCCGGTTGGAGTGAATCCAACCTACGCTTCCTCGCTGAGCTGCGGGAATCTCGCTTTGCGCGATGTTACTCATCTTACATAAACGAAAAAACCTTAGATTTGTTCCATGCGTACAGTGTATTATATGCATTAATACACAGATGTCAACCCTTTGCTCTAAGGCAAAAATAAATAGCCACCCGTGGCGCAATTAGGCTGGGGTATGGAACGAAAGCCAGACTACCACAAGTGAAATTATTATAACCATAATACTCCGCTCTCTTGCAAAGGGCTGTTGTGGAGCAAATGTATTATCGCTAACGCCGCTCATAGGCCCTGCCAATTGAGCTTGACCGGCGTCCTCAACTGCCCGTGATGATACAGTCAATGGTGCAATTTGCACATAAACAGGAAGAATAATATCAATTTTTTCAAACACTACCAAACTAAGGTAGCTTTCACTGAAGGGTCTGGATTTAGTTATAGTTACTAAAACATCTCCGACAACTACATTGTACATACTAAAAATATTTCCGTTCGGCATAGTAAACGAGTAGCCATAAAAAAGATTACCGTTGTAAACCCCTTCGTGTACACTCACTATATTTGCATCGTTAAGCGAAAACCTTGTTCTATATACGCTTAAAGGGTTTTTATACCCATAGCGAAAACTTACGCCAATGTATGACCTGTCTTGTAAATATCCAGCCCAGCGCGTTCCCCTTTCGACAAACAAAAACGAGCTTCTATTTATGCCATCCCCCCATCTTTCTTCACTGAAAAAAATATCGTATAGGAAAAAGTCAGGGTCCGTTACGCTGGGAAAAATCACATGTCTATGAACTAAGCTGTACTCCGCAAAATTCCGGCGATTATTGCCGTGCCCGAAAGGACGCCCAGCGAAATTGTTGCCGCCCTCCATAAAGAGGTCAATGTATTCTTGTAACCGCTCCTGTAATTCGTATTTGCAGCCTCGTGTCCCAAAACCATAAGGAGGAGAGATTGCATATACACGCGAGGATGGTAGCAATATAAAAAATAGTACAATGAGAGCACATGATTTTAGAATTTTCACACCATCATCCCCCAACCGCGCCAAGCATCTTTACATATCGCAGGTAGAGGAACTTTGGCAGCTTGCGGTCTTTTTCCAGAAGGTCAAGCATGTCGTGATAGGCCTCGGCCATGAGGGCTACTTCGTCAGTGGTGGCCTGGTGGGGGGAATATTTAGCTTTGTAATAAAGGGAAACTAAGTCGAGGAAGAGCACTGAATCGCCTCGGAATGTGAAACGACTGCCCATATGTGTGCCATAAGCATGGGGTGTTTCGCCGGAGCTTAAGGGTCTCACTTGAAAGCTTACGATTTCCAGAATCCCCTTGAAGTAGATTTTCACCTGCTCGTTGGGGGAAAGGGACCTCACCCGCCACAGCTTGTAAGAAATATGCCAACGCCGCGCAAGAATAAACAGTAGGACTCCGATGACAATTAAAACCAGCGCGGCCAAGGTGTACAAGGCTATGTCTCTTAGGGTTATAGGGGATGGGCTGGAGTATCTCTCGCCCGGGCGCACATCAATGATGCCCCCGGCCACCGCATCCGACCCTTCACGCATCATTCTGTAGAAATCGTACATATCCATATCCCATTCAGCCATCATTTGAATCATCCACTCGTCATCCCAGTTAATGTCCATGCCGGCTATTGCCGAAGCGGTTAAAGCCGGACTCGTAAGAAGAGCGTAGGTTGGCGTGGCCTCGATTACCATCCAGCCGAAGCCCTCCAGATAAACCTCGGCCCATGCGTGGGCCATGCGGTTTGTAACGGCAAGGGCGTCGCGCTCGGCGGCGGGAGGCAAAACAAAACCCTCCACGTAGCGGGACGGAACGCCCGCCATACGCGCCATTAAGGCCATGGCGGAGGCGAAATAGGTGCAGTAGCCCTCCTGTCCGTAGAACAGGAAATGGTCCACAAAGCAGACACCGCGCGGCACGGGTACGGGGCTTAGAGTATAGGGGAATTGCAACAGATAGTCCCGGATGGCAATGACTCTGTCGAAATCATTTTCGCGCCCGGCGACGATTTCCGCCGTCAAATCCCAAACCCGCTGGGGCGTAATATCAGGAACCTGGAGAAAATGCTGCCGGACCTCATGGGCGTAAACGGATAAAACCTCCGCAGAGAAAATATCCAGCCACTGGATAAGCTGCTCGTCGTTGCGGATGTAAATGGAAGCGGTTCCCCGGCCGCCACCCAGCGATTCTCCATGATAAAAGAATTCAAACAGCTCAGCCATTTCCGTCACGCCAAACCTCTCTGTTTCGAGAATGGTAATGGGCTCAGGGTTATGCTCACGCCACCACCATTCTTGGGAAACATATTGAAAATCGGAGTTCTCCCGGTTTCCGAAGGTGGGTCGAAGGTTATCGCCGCTACCGCGCTGAGCATAGACACCCTGGTTGGATTGCCGCAAAATGTCCTCTATAAAAGGAAGCCGTGTGTTCACGTTTAAAAATTGCAGATGGTAAGTCGTTCCCCGGGACATAAAACCCGGCGTACGGATGTCTCCCGTGGGCGAAACCATGGAGACATGGGAATAATCCGCGCTGCCGGCATAGAACCACAGCAGCGACAAACGGTTGGGCCGGAAAATAGTCCCGGTGCGGTTTGTACCTATTACAACGGTCATGCTATCCACGGGCAAATAGGTGTGTAGATAATATCTACCCGAAAAATGCGGACGCGCCGCGCCCAGCGTGGCAAAGTCCTGAGTAGACATCCGCCGCGTGTCGGCAAAGGGAAGCCCCAGCACATTTAGCCCCGGCATGGTTCGACGCTCCTCGATATGGGTCGCGCCGCGCATCAAAGCGGCGGCGGTTTCGAGTTTTTCGAAATGCCCGGGGGTAAGCCCGTGGGTGTTTATGTCCCCGTGGCGTAAGGTGGAAATCCAGCGGTCGCCGGTGAAAATATTGCTGGTTGCCCCGGACAGATAGGTCTGTCCCGGTGCGCGGACGGTCATCACACTTCTGTTATTGGGCACGACCGGCCCGCCGAGAATCCCTCCCGCCCCGGCAAATCCCGTGCTTTGAAAAGAAAAATACGTGGGCGTAAACAGCTCAAAAAAGAAATCGCCGATGGCGGTTATCGGCCCGTCCACGGCATCGCGAAGCCGTCGCCCCTCAAAGAGCCCAGCTTCAGTGGGTACCAGCCCTTGCACAAGCCATATCAACGCAAGGCAAACCGGCGCGGCGACGGCAGCCATATTCACATTCCTGTTATTCTTGCGAATAAGA
>WQSB01000218.1 GCA_009788085.1 Defluviitaleaceae bacterium | reverse complement strand
ACCTCCGGGGCAATGGCAAGGTGCAGGTGTACGGGGAAGCTGCGCGGGTTGCGTCCGCCGCCGGAGTTGCCCATTTGGCCCAGCTCCTGTCCGGCGGAAATGACTTGGCCGGCGGAAATCCCCGGTGCGAGGCGGTCCAAGTGGGCGTATAAAAAATACGTGCCGTTTTCGGTAACGATTCCTACATAGTAGCCCAAATTTCTGTCCCAGCCGGCGTCCTGAATTTGTCCGCGGGTCATGCTTACCACCGGCACACGCCCGCGAATGTTCTCCCGGTCGATGATGGCCGTGCCCATATGCATCCGGTTCCCTTGGAAATTATGCTCCACCCCCCAAGAGTTTCCGAACATTATGGAGGCGTCGTGCTCGTACCAGCCCGTGGGTATGGGAAAGGTTTCGATTTCATTAAAAAGATTGCCGAACATCTGCACATAGGGCGCGAGACTGCGACTGTTATACCGCCGCAGAATCCGCCGGAAATCCTGTACATAAAGCTGCTCCAGCACACTTAAATCAAAAATGGCGGTCTTTTCCGGGAAGAAGCCGTTCTCTGCGTTAAACACCGCAAAAAGCTCCGGGAAAGGTATTCCGTGCTCCGCCGCATACCCGCGCAGCATTCCAATCGCACGATGGGGCACCTGGAACGCCGCCACCGTTTCCGCATCCACCCGCACACGGATTCCCGGCCGCACAATACGCCACGCCCCCGCCGCAAGCAGAAGAATCGCCGCAAGCACACAAATTCTAAACGCCAATTCCTTTAAATGCCGCGTACGGATAATCCCCGGCACCCGCAAAATCCCCGGCAGCTGAAGCCTGCGCCTACGACGCCCACGCCCCGCTTGCGGCATAGCACCCCGGGGCATCGTTATCCGGGGCGTCATCAATCTCGGCAACCGAAAACGCGGCAACCGCGGCAAAATAGCCGCCGCCATTCCGCTTATCGCAGCCACTCCACCACCAACTCGGCTTATCGCCCGCCCGGCATTTTTGTCATACCCCCGCCGCCTTGACGGGCTTCCGATTCCCATCCGCCGTTTTATATCTCTGCTCCGCAAATAAAACACCCCCCGTAAATGCTTAAGCATATGCATTTACGAGGGGGGTTATTCATCAATTGCCAAAGAATTTTGCCTCTTAAATCAACGCAGTCTTTATCTCATCGGGCAGGCTGTCTCTTTCGCAATGAATGCTGATTGTGAAATCCACATGGTCGGCCTTGGAAATGGCGTCCAAGCGGGTTTTCATTTTTAGCAGGGACTCGTTGTCCACGGCTTCTTTTTCCAAGATATTATTCAGACCGTCTACAAAAATATGCTGGATGTCGCTGTTTTGGGAAAGGATTCCCAAAACAAAGCCGACAAATTCCCTATAATTGGCGAGTTCGCCCTTGCCGGCCTCTACGAACCGGATATCGCGGTGCAAGTCAAAAATATGCCGCTTGTCGTCGTCGATAAAAACCAAATGACCGTCTGTTACTTTTACTCCTTGATTGGCCATCTCAATGAGCTTGCGAGTCTTGCCTTCGCCCTTTTTACCCGCCATGAACTGTACCAATAAAACCGCCTCCCTTGGAAAATGACTTATGTTATTAAAGCCATTATAGCATACTCAAAAGTTAAAGAAACATTTTTTATGAATGTTTTGGGAAGATTATTTTCCATGTTTGCCTCCTTGGATTTGGTTTGATACAATCCCGACAGCAAAACTGCGATAGCTGTGGCAATTATTGTATACAAACGTCAGGGTGAGGGAATTTTTTTATGCATCTGAAAAAACTGGAGCTTACGGGCTTTAAATCTTTTGCCGAAAGAACCACGCTGGAGCTGGGCCCGGGAATGAACGCCGTGGTGGGGCCAAATGGCAGCGGCAAGTCGAATATAGCGGACGCACTGCGGTGGGTGCTGGGCGAGCAAAGCGCGAAGCAGCTGCGTGGCGGCAAAATGGAAGACGTAATTTTTTCCGGCACGGCGCACCGGAAGCCGCTGGGTTATGCGGAAATCACCATGCGGGTGGACAATGCTGACGGTGGCCTGCCGCTGGAATTTAAGGAAGTAACGGTGACGCGGAGGGTGTACCGCTCCGGGGAGAGCGAATATTCAATTAACGGCGAAAACTGCCGCCTTAAGGATATCCAGCATTTGTTTATGGACACGGGAATAGGCCGCGACGGGTATTCGATAATAGGGCAGGGGAGGGTTGACGAAATCCTTAGCCTGCGTTCGGAAGACCGTCGACATATTTTCGAGGAAGCGGCGGGAATCGCCAAGTACAAGGCCCGGCGCAACGAGGCCCTAAGCAAGTTGGCGCGTGAAAAACAAAACCGCGACCGGGTGGATGACATAATTGCCGAGCTGGATGAGCAAATCGAGCCTTTATCCGAGCAATCCGCCACGGCACGGCGATATTTGGATTTGCGAGAGGAATACAAAACCATTCACATAAGCACTTTTTTGGATGAAATCCGCCGCATCAGCCTGGAGCTGGAACAAGCGGCCACAGCCTTGGAAAACGGCCGGGCTCAATCGGATGACGGCAAAAGAATCCTTACGGAAGCCCGTGCCGCCGGGGAAATGCTAAAAACCCGCGCCATGGAAACCGACGTACAATACCGCCGCGCCAATGAAGTCTTATTGGAAATTTCAACGGCCATCGAGCAAAAACAAAGCGAAATTAATCTGTTACGGCAAAGCGCGGGCCAGTACGAAACTGATATTGTGAGGCTTCAAAGCGAAGCGGCAAAGCGCGACGAAAGCATAGCCGCCAAGGCCGCAGAGCTGGAAAAAGAATCAGCCGCGCTCACAGCCGCTCAAAGCGAGCTGGACGAGCTTAATGCGCAGCTTTCCGAGGAATTAAAAGTTTCCGCCCAATTGGAAGCCGCAATGCGGGAGGAAGCCGCCGCATTGGACGCCCTAAACGAGGCTGTTTTGGCGGCCATGAACGCCATCGCCGAAAGTCGCGCAAAGGTTCTTGATGCGGAAAGTGCCTACAATCGGCTGGAGGATGACAAGGAACGCCTAACCACCGAAATGGAACGCCATGAAGATAAACTGGAAGCCCATCAAGCCACCCTAAAAGAGAAAGAAGGGGCTCTGTTATCAAACGGCCAAGAGCTTTCCCGCGCCCGGTCAAGCGAAGAAGCCTACGACGCGGCCTATTCACAGTTATCTGTCGAAGCCCGGGAATTGGAGGCAATGCTACGCCAAAACCAAGAATCCCTTACGGCAATCCGGGGCCGCTACCGTGCCTTGGCCGCGCTGGAATCCAATCGCGAGGGATATTACCGCAGCGTAAAATCCGTCCTATCCAAAAAA
>WQSB01000217.1 GCA_009788085.1 Defluviitaleaceae bacterium | reverse complement strand
GAAACAACACGGTACGGCGGGTAAAAACCGACAGAAAGGACGCGATAAAAATAGCCCGCTACGGGCTGGACAATTGGGATGAATTAAGGGAGTACATACCCCAAGGCATAATCCGGCAGCAATTAAAAATGTTCAGCCGCCAGTACAATTTGAGCATAAAAACAATCCGCGCACTGGAGAATAACTTGATATCCTTGCTGGACAAAACCTTTCCGGGGCTTAACAAGCTCTTTGCCAGCCGTAAGCGAAAGGACGGCCGCCAAAAATGGGTGGATTTTGCCCAAGCCTACTGGCACACGGAAGCAATAATCCAAATGGACGAGCAGGCGTTTATAAAAAGCTACCAGAGCTGGTGCGAAGAAACAGGATACCAGTTTAAGGCAACCAAAGCAAAAGAGGTTTACGCGCACTGTCAAGGTCATTTGACCACCTTACCCAACAACGCAAACACCGGACTTTTAATCACCACTGCCGCCGACCAAGTAACCAGCATAAGCGTTGGCCTAGCCGCAATCAAAGCGGAAATGACGCGCTTGGCCGCCTTGCTTCCAGAGCACGAAATCGTAATAAACCTGTACGGTGTAGGCGAGCTGACCGCCGCTCAGCTAATCGCCGAAATAGGCGACGTGCGCCGCTTCCGCAAGCGGGGCTCACTGACGGCTTATGCCGGAATAGACCCCCTCCCACAGCAATCGGGCAAATACGAAAAAAAGAGCAATCCCACCTCAAAACGCGGCTCCGCCCCTTTGAGGAAAACCCTCTTTCAAGTAGTGTGCGCCCATCTGCGACGCTCGCCCCCGCAAGAGCCCGTCTTTCAATTTCTGGACAAAAAACGCGCCGAGGGCAAGCCCTACTTCGTATACATGACCGCCGCCGCAAATAAATTCCTACGAATCTACTACGCCCGGGTCAAGCTGGCACTAGAGGCGTCAGGCTAAACCCTCGTCTTGCCCGTCCCTCCGCAATGAGGACAGGGTGTTTCCATCAGCTGGCTTAGAGGCGGGCGGGTTTTGCGGCGTGTCAACTGCACCATTCCGAGGCCTATCATTCCGATTATTTCGGTGCGGATGCCGTCTTTTTTTACTTCGGCGGCGAGGGCGGCCAGGAGAGTGGTTTTATCCTCTTCGGCCGGCATGTCTATGAAGTCTATGATGATAATGCCGGACAGATTCCGCAGTCTTATTTGAGCCGCGATAACCTCGGCGGCTTCCAGATTGGTTTCCAGTACGGTGGCCCGGTAGTCCGTTTTGCCTACATTGCTGCCCGTGTTTACGTCGATTACCACACAGGCCTCGGTCTCTTCGATTGTAATGAACCCGCCGCAGGGCAGCTTTACGATTTTTTCCAACGCGGCGGAAATTTGGCGGTTTATTCCGTAGTGGCTAAACATGCTTGGCGCGTCCGGCTCGTAGTGGAAAACACGACTTTCCAAGCCGGGGAGCAGCTTGAAAACAGCCTCTTTTACAGCCGCAAATTCTTCCGGGAAACCGCTTATATGAATTTCCGATAATTTACCTGATACTAGGTCTGTCAGGAGCGGGGAAGACTGAGCGGTTGCCTCGGGATATAAAACCGCCGGAGGGAGGGCATATTCGGCGCGATGTTTGATTTGCAAATGAGTTTCGTGGAGATATTGGATTTCGGCGGCGAGGGCGGCCTCGTCCTGGCCCTCGGCATTTGTGCGCACAATTGCCCCGTAGCCCTGGGGCAGAAGCTTTCGCACCAGCTTTCGCAGCCGCTTGTTTTCCTTTTCGCCGGTGATTTTGCGGGAAACACCCACCTCGAAGCCTTCATGCAGAACAATCAGCCGTCCCTTTAGGCTGATTTCCGTGCCGACATACATACCTTTGGATTTCGCCGCGTCCTTGTACACCTGCACTAACACGGGCTGGCCCGCTTTCAGGCCATGTCCTTCGCTCAGGTTCATAAAAGCGTTTTTGCACCCGCCGATGTCCACAAACGCAAATTGGCCGGGCAGAATAGTCTTCACGCGGCCAACGATAACACGCCCCACCCAGGAGCTGGCGGGGTCGATATATAATTCTAGTAGTCTGCCGCCCTCGGTTAATGCCGTGCGGACTCGGTCTGGATGGTGGTCAATGAATAATTTTTTCATAGATTGAATAAATCCGTCCGGCAAAGCAAAGCCGGGTTCGGCTTTTCGCCCAATACAAGCTCCGCGACAATCATGGGGTGTAAAAATCTGGAGCTTCCGGCGGCTAAGCGCGTGTATATCCTTCTTGACGATGCCTCAATATGAGCGATATCTGGCTTGATGTCTGTTTCCCTGATTCCGCTTTTTGTTTTTTTGGAAATGATAATGGACTCCGATTTTTTGATTTTATCCACGGCTTGCTCTATTTCCGGAGGGGCGAGATAGCTGTAGCCGCCGAATTCATCGGGAGAGGTGTATGGCCGTATATCAATCTCGTATTCCGCAAGAGTGACAACGGAGGCGGCCTTGTTCTCTGCGGGATAGGCGGCCTTGATTACAAGCCCCTCCGGCGCATGGGCGGTCAGTCTGTCCGCTATTTCCTCGCCGGGAAGCTCTTCTTCCAATATTAAATCTGCGTAGTCGTTGACACTTTCCATGCCGAGGGGCAACGGCAATGCAAACGATAGTAGCAAATGGGGATGAAAGCCCTGAGAATACGCCGCAGGCAAGCCCGCCCTGCGAATAGTCTGCTGAAACACCCGCAGAAAATCCAAGTGGCCGATAAAACGCAACGCGCCACCTTTAGAGAATCGTAAACGCATCCTATACATCTGTACACCCTGCTCCGCACCCTGTGCATTTTTCCTGGCAATTTGGGGTTGTGACCGCTTCCTTGGATTTCTCCCATTCCCGGCGCAGAAAGACCTTTGAAACGCCTATGTCTATGAAGTCCCAGGGCAGCTTTTCGTCCGCGCTCCGTTCCCGGTGGGCGTAAAATGCCGGGTCTAAACCCGCTTGCTCAAAGGCCGTAAGCCAAGTGTCATATTTAAAATGTTCGCTCCAGCCGTCGAAAATCGCGCCAAGCTTGTAAGCGTTTTCAATCACCGTGCCCAAGCGGCGGTCGCCCCGGGCCAAAACCCCCTCGATTTGCGCGGTTTTTGCGTCGTGATAACGATAGGTGATTCTCTTTTTATTTATACGGCCCTTTACGGCCTGCTGCTTGTTGATAAAATCCTCCGGGTAGTCCTGGGCCGCCCATTGAAATGGCGTAAAGGGCTTTGGCACAAAGGCCGACGCGCTGACGCTGATGCTGACCGGGCGTTTGCGCTCCTCGTAGGACATTCGGTAATAGGCATCCACAATGCGGTCGCACAGGTCGGAAACGGCAAAAATATCCTCCATGGTTTCG
>WQSB01000216.1 GCA_009788085.1 Defluviitaleaceae bacterium | reverse complement strand
GAGGCAATATTTCTTACAGATTTCACCGGTTCGATGGCGGTTGCAAGCACTACCAAATCCGTTTTCAAATCCAGCTTGCGCGCTCCCAGCATATCCACGGCCTGTACTTGCAAATGGTCGCCATTGTCAACAATTTTGCCGACCTGCCCCTTAATATAATTCACGCCGTATTCCTCGGCAGAGCGGCGGTAGAATTCATCAAAATTCTTGCCGGGGGTGCGCACGTCTATATATAGTACATTCACGTTGATATGCGGATATTTATCTCTTATTAGCATGGCATGTTTTGCCGTGTACATACAGCAAATTTTTGAGCAATATGGCTTGTCGCGCTTGGTTGTACCGCGAGAGCCCACGCATTGCACAAATGTAACGCTTTTGGGCTTTCGTTTGTCGGACAGACGGATTAAATCCCCGCCGGTAGGCCCTGCGGCATTGGTTAGCCGCTCGAATTCCAGCCCGGTAATCACATCGGGGCTGGAATAACCGTATTCGCCGAATTTTTCCAGCGAAATCGTAGTATAACCCGTGGCGATTACCACCGCGCCGTATTTTTCGGTGATTAGCTCATCTTCCTGGTCAAAAATAATTGCCTCTGGCGCGCAAACCTTTTCGCACAGGCCGCATTTTCCCGTTTTAAGCTTAATGCACTGCTCCTTGTCGATTACGGGGACATTCGGCACGGCTTGGGCAAAGGGTGTATAAATGGCCGTGCGTTTTATCAAACCCTGCTCGAACTCGCTGGGGGCTTTTTTCACAGGGCATTTTTCATAACAAAGGCCGCAACCCGTACATTTTTTCATGTCTACGTACCGGGCCTTTTTGCGAATAGTAATCGTGAAATCCCCCACGAAGCCCTCTACTTTTTCGATTTCGGAATAGGTATGCAAAGTGATATTTTCGTGGGAAGCGGCGTCAACCATTTTTGGCGTGAGGATACAGGCGGAGCAATCCAGCGTGGGGAATGTTTTGTCAAGCTGGGCCATTTTGCCGCCGATGCTGGGGGTGGACTCCACGATATCAACGGGAAAACCCGCCTCTGCGATGTCCAACGCGGTTTGAATGCCCGCGATGCCGCCGCCGATTACCAAAGCTCGCTTAGTAACCGCACTTTCCCCGGGGAAAAGCGGCGTATTCAAATGAACCTTTGCGATGGCCGCACGGGTCAGAATCAGGGCTTTTTCTGTAGCCTCCCGGCGGTCTTTATGTATCCAGGAGCATTGTTCGCGGATATTGGCGACTTCCACCATGTACGGGTTCAGGCCAGCCTTGGCCGCGGCCTTTCTGAACGTCGGCTCGTGCATCCGCGGCGAACACGCGCTAACGACCACGCCCGTCAGTCCCATTTCCTGCACGGCCTTGATAAGGATATTCTGCCCAACTTCCGAGCATAAATAGGGATATTCCGCCGCATGAACCACGCCCGGCTCAAGCAGTGACTTTTCCACAACTTCATTTATATCAACCGCCCCCGCGATATTGGTTCCGCAGTGGCAGACGAACACTCCGATTTTCTTCAAAATCGCTACCCCTTTCTAAATGGGGCTCTGCCCCAAGCCCCGCCGCTCCGTCAGGCAAAGCCCGACTACGCTTTGTATTTCCGAAACACGCTGACGAGCAGTTGTTGCGGCAGTTCCGGGTCTAATAATTCAGGAATTTCACCGGCAGAGATATGCGCCTCGCCCTGCTGACGAATTACCATCAGGCGGGCGGCCTCCACGATTGCGGCGGGTTTCACTCCACGCGGGCAACGCTCCACGCAGGTAAAACAGCTCAAACATTTCCACAAAAAATCCGAGCTTGTCAGCTTTTCAACCTCGCCGCGTTTTAACAGCGCGACAAATTGATGGGGCATAGTCTGCATGGCATCGCCGGAATGGGGACAGGACGCACTGCATCTTCCGCAACTCATGCATTTTAGAACATCCGTGCCACTAATTTGCAATAATTCCTCCGCCTTTAGACCTTTAGCATTCGCACTCACGACCCCACCCCCAAGGCTTCCGCCAATAATTTCGTAAAGTAGTAAATATTAGAATCCGGCGTTTTTGCCACATTATAAAGACACAGCGGGCAAGCGGTTATAAGCTCCTTCGCGCCGCATTTATGTGCGTTGGCCACGATTTCCCCGGCCATTTCCTGTGATTTTTGCTTCTCCTTGAGGGAGATATATCCGCCGCAACATTCATTCCGGCGCGGAAATTCAACGACTTTCGCCCCAAGGGCTTTTAGCATTTCCTCAAAAATCTGGGGGTTCTCCGGGTCGTCAAATTCCATTATGCTGCTTGGGCGCAACAACATACACCCGTAATACGCGCCTATTTCGCGCCCTTTTAACGGGTTTACAACCTTTTCCTTCAATTTGTCGAATCCTACATATTCCCGCAAAACTTCCATAAAGTGAAGAACTTTCGTTTCACCGCCGTAATTCAGCGTGTCGTCGTAGGTATGTATTGTTTTTTGCATAGCCTTGTCGCGCATGTCTTCATTCACACGCTTGAGAACATGATAACACGCAGAGCACAGCGTCACAAGCTCCCGGCCCTTTTCCCGCGCCGCATGAAGTGACCGCACCGCCGACAGCTTTGACGCGACCTCGTCCGCGCCCAGCGGATACACCGCGCCGCAACATTGCCAATCTTCAATCTCTTCTAATTTAAAGCCCAAAACTTCCGCGCATTTCCGCGCGTGATTATCCATTTCCTTTGCTTTCGTACTTAACGTGCACCCTGGATAATAGCTGAAAATCATGTCATCCCCCTGTAGGCGTTTTTCAGGTCTAGAATAACACATTTCCTAAGATTTTGTCCAGGGTAGGGTGCACATTAAAAGGAGAGTGGCCCAACCGTGTTGGTAAAGGGCGGCGGCGCGGGGAGTGGGCGCGCTAACGCTCATCATGCAATGATTGACTTTGGCGCGGCAGTGTCTGTGTCGGTCTTGTGCTACACAAGCCCGACGGTGACACAAGCCCCGCCATGCGTCACTAATCGCATGACTTCGCTAGCCGCGCGCCTCACTCCCCGCGCCGCCGCCCTTTACCAACACGGTTGGGCCACTCTCAAATTACAAAGCCTATTTACTGATAAGAAACCTTGAAAAAATTGCGGCAGCATCTGCTCTGGTGGCTGATGCTTGTGGGGCAAAGCTGCCGTCTGGATGGCCGGTAATAATTCCCGCCGCTTTGATTTCCATTACTGCATATACTGCCCATGGGGATATATGAGCTTGGTCTGTGAATGGAAGGGCCAAGCCGGTGGGCAGTGCTATGTCTTTGATATATCTGTGAAGCAGCACCGCCATTTCCTCGCGGGTGATGGGGCGGTGGGGGGCGAAACTGCCGTCGCCTATGCCGTTGACAAG
>WQSB01000215.1 GCA_009788085.1 Defluviitaleaceae bacterium | reverse complement strand
CTGGCACGCGCAGCCGCCAGCCCCTCCCGTGTACGTTGGGCGGTAAGGTCAGCTTCAAATTGACTGAGACCCGCAAAGATTGTAAACATCAGCTTGCCGTGCGGAGTAGTCGTATCCAACCAAGTTTCCTTTAGGCTCCTGATGTTGGCACCTTTGGACTGGATTTGTTCTACGATGACAAACAAGTCTTTAGTGCTGCGGCTTAAACGGGTTAGTTCAGAAATAACAACAACGTCACCGTCTCGGAGCTGGTCTATCATTCGCATCAGCTCCTGGCGGTCAAATTTCTTGCCGGTGACTTTTTCTGTAAATATTTTTTCAGCACCATTTTCTTTCATGACATCAATTTGGCGGTCAAGGTTCTGGTCTATGGTGCTAACGCGGGCGTACCCGATTGTCATGTGGCTCAACTCCTTCCCAAAAACGTATAATGGTGCGGGTAATGGCACTTTGATTTTGGAACGAGTTTTGGGACTGAAAAACAGGAGATTTCCCTGTCCTTCAATCCCAAATTAAAAAGTTCCATTAACGCTCGTTTATGGAACACCCTTATTCCTCAAGAAGAAGAACACCCACAGGCTCATCTTCTACAAATCCTCGCTGCTTTCGCCATTGGAATCCATGCAAGTAGTAAAGCGGCGTAAACAGGTATTCACATTCAGGGTGCATTTTCCCTGTAGGCGGATAAAGAAGGCTGTCGCCAATAATTACATAACCCGACATCCCAAGCAACGACATTTGTATATAACACATCCGGGCAACTACAGGGTCAACATCCTGCCCCACGAATAACACATTGCGTTGAAAATCAATGTCTTGTTTATGGCAGGCATGGGCGAAGGCAATCAACATGGCCCCGGCACCACAGGTCGGTTCATTGACTGTGATAAATCCTTGCTGTTCAATTAGCTCGGCTGCATCCATAGCCTGCATCTCTGCCATCATTCGGCATACCGGTTCCGGTGTGAAGAACTGTCCTTTCCAATGCGTCATTAACTCCAGCTCCATAAACATCTCGCCAAGTACATCCGTCATACCTTCCTGCTCCAATGTTAAAACAATTTCGCCAAACATCCTCGGAAAGAGTGCCTGTGTTTTTGCATCGTACTGACCAATTCGCCGCAGGTATTCATCTTCACGCTTCTGCTCCCAATGCAATGGTTGAACAAGTGCGGCAGTGGTCATAAACATAAGGTCATCCCACACCCTCCACGTTGAAGTAGTGGATGAAACCTGTCGAATTAGCTTAGATAGTTCCTGCCGATGCTCTTGTCCCACCCTGCGAACAATTCCCCCTCGACGACCCATTACAATCCCCCAATCATAAAGTAAGCGGCTGAGGATTTTCGTCCCCAACCGCTCGGTTAGTTTTTAATGTTAAAATCAATATTTACAATTCAACAATCACTTGCGAACCGGAACTACAACAACCTCCGGAACAGTAATATCCATGCCACGGTCTTTAAGGTATGCACATGCCCAAATTTCACCAAATGCCCGCCTTTCGCCGGCGGTATTATTATTGAGCTTGCAAGCCCAGTTGTTTAAGCCTTTGCCCTGCCGTGATATAAACTTTCGGCAATCATTGCAATGGTCAAAATCCCAAACGGTCATCCTTTCGCATTTAATTTCAGTGGGCATAATATTTCCCTACCAAACATCCCGCGCCGGGATAAATTTAACTTCAATGTCTTTGTCAACGGGCCAATCAGGTTCGCCGTCAAATTCATTATCCGCCTTTTTGTGAATACTTGGCGGCATCTGTGCGCGAGGGTCTACGTCACAGTAGAGATGCCCGTTGCTTTCATAAACAGGGCGGCCAAAACTGTCCCTGCCTTTGAGTGTAAGTTCAAGTGTTTTCATAATCGCATTCTCCTCAATATTATTTTTTCTTTCTGCGCTTGCGATGAAGGTCTGTTATTGCTTTGTCCAACCCGTTTTTAAGACGCGGATTGTTGTTGATTTCCTCAACAGTAATGCAAAGGGCATCCAACGTGTCTGTAAGGTCGCCGGTGTAGGTAAATTCATGGTTAATAAGCTCGTCACGAAACATATGGAAGATATAACCGTTCCCCTTTTTGTCAGCGGCAATAGCGGTTTCACGTTCAGCTTCGTGCCTGTCACCCATTTCTCGGAGCCGCGCCGCATCAGTTCGCAGGTAGAATCCGCCTGTATCTCCGAACTTGTAAATCTTGTCGGTATCTTCAATAGAAAGCCCAAATCGTTTCATGCCCTCCACAAACTGCTCATCGTTATAAGCAAAGAAAAAGGGGAACTCATGGACTTCCTGCTGTTGACGCTCCTTCAATTCACGATATTTATTTTTTGCGTTTCTTCCTAATATAATGCCGTAGTGGTCGCTGTCAGTAAAAGTGCCACGTTTAATTCTGATACCTTCGACATGATAACCTTTTAACGTAGCCCCGGCTAAATTGGTAAGGTCATGCTTGGTAAGTTGTCGCATATGCCTCAACCTTTCGTTAATTGTAATCAATACCCATAATCTTCAAAGAAGCGAGACGACAAAAGGAACCGAACGGCGTGGTTCCGTTGGCGCCAGCCAGAGGAACATCGCGGTTCGGGTTCCTTGCAGTCGTCGTAGTGATTTGGAAGGGAGCAAAGAAGGATGTGATCCCGCAGGGCCTTCAGGCCCGGAGTGGATCTCATCCGGATTTGCGAAGCCCTTATAGGTTCAGCACTTTGGGTAACACCGCAAAGCACCCTATCAGATATAAAAGCTGATGGGTTATACATCATGGGTATTTTATTTTGTTGCACATTTACAATCTGCATAGGGTAGAAGGCGCGTTCTGGAGGAGGGACTCCGCCACCGCGGCAGGCGACTGCACTGCGCCATCAAGGATTTGGATTTCGGAAAATCCCGTAATTACAAGGAATTCCGAGAGCCAATCCAAAGCCGCCTCGTTAATCAGCTCGCACGCAGGGCACCCAAGGATGCCTCAAGCTTACCGGTATCCTGCCGGCGCGCCTCCCACACCCTAACATTTGGAAACTTTGGGTCAAACCACAAAGCACCTTGCCGAAACAAAGTAATTCATTGTAAATGTAAATCGCGTTCCCTTTTGCAATCTGCATTACAGAGAAGGAGAAAGACGACGGCCAGCAGCCCGCGTGCCCATCGGGATGATGACATCCGAGGCTGTGGAAAACTCTGTGGTGCGAACCCGCAACCCTTAGAGTTACCAACATCATCGGCATCTTCGACATCTCGACCCGCAGCAAGACCTGCTCAGGAATCATTGGGCTCCCGGTCCGTGGTCACCTGGAGCCTCCTCCACACCCTAACTTTTTGATACTTCAGCGTTGCGCTTGAAGCGTCTGTTTTTCAACAAACTATACATTACAAAGGG
>WQSB01000214.1 GCA_009788085.1 Defluviitaleaceae bacterium | reverse complement strand
CCCCGCCACGGCAAAAATCTGCCGCTCAACTTCATCCAAATGGGGGCTNCGCCCCCAAGCCCCCTCGCTACGGGAGGCAAAGCCCCCCTCCGCTCCCTTCGCTTCGCTCAGGAACCGCGCCTCGTCCGGCGCGGCTTCGCTATAGCCGGTTGCTTTCACCTGTGCCATGATTCCGGAAATCCAGCGTTCCAGCACCAGCGGCAATGCGCCGCCGTCGGGCTTGGACTTGGTTGAAAGATTTTGAACCAGCTCTTTGTATGTAGCCAGCCCTTGGCCCTTTGTGCCCGCGAAGCGGCGTTCCGGCGAAAGGTCGGCATCAACCACGGCAAAACCCTTCGCCGTGGCATAGTTGCGGATGGTTTGCAGCAAAAAGCTTTTGCCGCTGCCGTATTTGCCAACGATGAAGCGAAACGACGCACCACCATCGGCAATCAAATCAATATCCTGCAAAATCGCCGAAATTTCCAATGCCCGCCCAACGGTAACATATTCCAACCCCACCCGGGGCACGACGCCACCCTTTAGGGCGTTAAGCAAAATATTAGCAATGCGCGGCGGGACTTGGCTGCTCATATCGGCTCACTCCTTCGTATTAACGCTGCGGACGATTTTTCCGTTGCTGTCAAATTTCAATATCATGCATTCTTCCAGCAGTTTTTTGATGCATCCAACAACTCTGGCTCGGGCATCTTGTACACGAGGCAACAAATTTTCCTTGGGCTCTGTTTCAAATTCATTAATTTTCAAACAGATTTCCATAAAGATTTTTTCCGAAACGGCATCGTGTAAGACACAGTTAATCAGTTTACTGCTGCATCCGCATAGTGCCATGGCTGTGGTAGATACTCCGGCGCGTTTTACAATGTATGAAATATCATGGCGTCTGTAGGAAGATAATTCTTCTTCAAATTCTGGGTTTTCCGTCCACGCAGCCCTTTCCCACGACAATTGCCTGAATTTTTGATTAATATCGCAGTCGTATTGCTCGGTGGCGCGTTGCAGGTATTTTTCCCCTAGCATCGCCGCCAGATGATTGATAATCATGCGTGGGTTTTCGCCGCGCTGAATAGCCAGTACGCCCTCAGCCATAATCAGCCTGTTAAGCATCTGAGCCCCACCGGCTCCGTCTGCAAGAGCCAGCTTTTGCAAAATGTTTTTTACACTCTTGGGCTCTGTGCCGTCTACAATAAGCTCTATGCCCTTCCGCAGAAAATAGCTTTCGCATTCCTCTGCCTCGCGCTCCAATGCCAAAACGCCTTTTCTGCGTGCCACTGCTGTCAAATCAACTATTTTTTCAATGGTTGGGAAGCACTCTGCCCGCTCCTCGTCCGTAAACTGCAAGCCAAGATGCAATATAAATTTCGTCATACACGCTCAATCTCCCCTGCTTGAGAACAGTTTATCCAAGTGCGGGGACAATTTCCCCGGTGAAGAAATACTCAAAATAATTGCCATCAAAAAGCCCTTTTTCGTATTCAAAAACGGCGGTATCGGACTTGGCAACACCATAGCGGAATACATTTCCGGCCATATAAGTATCCGTAATCACAACCCTTGACCTGCCAAAAACATTAAACAGGTGGTCGTCTGTGAAGTCTAGGCCCCCCCAATATGGATTATTTACATTTCCAGAAATAACGGAGTTTTCGATTCTTACATAGGCATTGAATATGTCAAACAAAAACCAGTTAATTACATTATTACTGAAATTTGAATTTGTAAAAACCGCACTACTGCCCTCAACTGAGACGGGCGAAGCTCTTGGGATACTATTATTACTACTCACGCTGTCAAACAGAATGTTTTCACTGTGGCGCACAGAAATTCGAGAACTTGCAACATTGCTAACCGTAATATTGCTGCTTGCCCTCACCATATACCCTAAATTTTCCAAGGTGTGAGGGAAAGTGATATTTTCAATGCGCACATTGTCGGCATATTCTAAAATTAAATCAAAGCCCCATTCCTCGCCTATTGTAAATTCCACATCCCCTAGGCCGATTATGTTCAAATTGCGCACGCCGGAAATATGAAAACCCACAAAACCGCTGAGGGGGGAGATTGGCCCCGTAACCCATTCCGTAAAATCGTACACACCGGGGTTTACATAAATTGTCCTGTTAGAGCCGATTGCCCTTATAAATTCCTCCGCAGTTGAAACCGTGATTTCTTGATGCGTCGTTTCGACTGGCAAAGTGACCATTACGGTAGATTGCTCGTCCCATTCCACCGTAGCACCAAAAGCCTCTGCAATCTCGCGCAGGGGAACAAAAACCTGCCAATCAATAACGCTTGGGGCAACAACAAGGGGCACGCCAAACAGCATTGCGTCGGGCGTCCTAATAAGAAGATTTCTGTTGCTAAGTTGCATTTGAATCATGCTTCCGTCGCCGGGGTATATCTGAAAGATTCCATTCCACCAAAATCCTTCAACTACAGCATCCAGAATCTCAAATAATTCCTGTCCGGGAACCATTACTTGCCGCTGAATTACTCGCGGCGGGTGCTGAAACTCCAGCCTTTCGCCATTTAAGTAAATATCGAGTTCAGTGTCGGCATAGGCCGTAACCGCCGCAATACCAAACGTACATGCTATTACGGCACACAACAAGATAAACTTTTTCATTATAATACCCCTTTCACAAGCTTGGTATAATTTCAATTAAAAATTTGTACTCTTTAGATTGACCGGAGGAAACTAGCCCCGGATTATGGACGATTTCTATGTTGTCTTTGTAATCATCATAAATCTCCGGTATGTCTGTGAAATCCAAAATATTGTCGCCGATGATATCCATGGCTTTTTCATTAATGCCGTCGGCCAAAACTTCCGGCATTATTCCGTGGCTGGAGGCAAAAGTTTTGAAAGCGTCAGGGCCATTTTCAAGAAGTTTCGACAATGCGTGACGTTCGGTTTCGGTCAAGGCTTCTCTTAATGTTGCCCATATTGACACCGGCGAAGACGAGGAAGATGATTCAGTATCATCCGGCACGGTATCCGGCTTCGAGATGTCATCCAAAGGCTCGTTTGCATGTAAGCGGCTTTGCCCCCTGCTAGGGGGCTTCCCGCAGGGGGAGGCTTCCGGCACGATTAATTTTTCCGCTGTGCCATGAGCTTCCTCGCGGATGCGTTTGAGATTTTTTGTATCCACGGTTACGACTACGCGATTTTGCTTCTCAAAAAAATTTCCCACGGCGTTTTCGATGGCGTTATTCAGCTGTTGCGGAAAGGTTTTGTGCTCAAGCAGAAAATGCCGCGCCTTGTTGATTGCGCTTGCGTTTACAGTAAGCCCCGGTTTGTAGCCCACGGCCTCTCGCACACAGGCTTCCGTTTTTTTAATTAAAAACCCGGACAGCTCCTTGCGGAAGGACTGGGGCGCGGAATAATACGTTTCCCATTTATTGTCGCGGCAGAAAAATTTCTCGCCGCCGGGCAACTCTACCGTGCGGTCGGCCTGCCGCAACCATGGATGAAACTGCGCCCGCCGAAACGGAATCCAAGGCACGGTAAGTGAGCTTGTCCGCAGAAACAGGCCCCTAAGCTGCCCAAGTCCG
>WQSB01000213.1 GCA_009788085.1 Defluviitaleaceae bacterium | reverse complement strand
CCCACGCAGTCCATGGCGTTTATACACCAGCTCGCCTTTTGTGGCGGCTCCTTTTTCGGCAGCCTTTTCCGCATCCCGCAAACGACTTCTCGAACGGACAATGTCGGCACAGGTTTGCGATAATATTTCATCTGTTTGCTTGATACTTTGCCTTTCAAGCACCGCAGCAGCCGCGCAGATTAAACCCAAGGAAAAAATCGCACCCTTGTGAGTGTTTACGCCCTTTGTCACCCGGAACATATCCTGCTCCGCTTGTAATCCCAGCGGTTGCAATTTAAGAAGCAGGCCGTCGTCCTCGTGGGTCTGGCTTAGACTTGTTATACACCTAAAATAGCCGTGCAACGTAAGCGCGCTGTCTATGAATGTAAATACATTCATATCCCGGTGCGCGCCGTTGTTTGCACGGTCTACCAAGCCCGGTTTGGGTGTAATACACACCTCCGTAATAAGAGCGCGCACAGCCAATTCTGCCATTTTGTCCGCAAAGGTCAATTTCCCGCCCCTTAAAAACATCCTGTTTTTTACCAATTCTTATTATACAGGAGCAAAAAAAAAAGGCAAATTCTATAATCAATTTGAAGCTTAGGCATGGTCGGGCTGACTTCCAAGATTCGTTCCGGAATCAAATAAATCGATTTTTTCAATTTTGCGGCATATTTTATCATCAAAGTCCATCCTTACGACCCAAGGTGTGATATACACCATCGCCATGTAATCCTCAAAGCCATAAGTACTGTCATAGTGATTGATAATCGTTGACAGAGCCGTCCCATGTGTCCCGATAACAATAATTTTGTCCTTATGCCGCTCTAAAACCTGATTTAACGCGGCTATATTCCGCGCCTGCACTTCCGAGAGGCATTCGCCATCAGAGAGTGTGTATGAAAAATCCGTCCATTGCCGCCTTGAGAAATCCGCAAATTTTTCAGGGATAAATACCGACCTGTTGTCGTCACTGTCCCAATACTCACAGACACTGTCGCTTGCGCGTTCACGAAAATCTTCGATTGTTTCGATTTCAAAACCGTGCTTGTCCGCAAAGCCGGCGATTGTGTCAATAGCGCGCTTATACGGACTGGAAAGAACAATTTCAATTTTTTTGTCAGCTAAAAAATCAGTCACCAGCTGCCGGTCATCCAATCCTCTTTGGGTCAGAGGCCGCACCCTGCTGTCGCTAATTGTATTATCAGCTTCTGCATGGCGTATGAAATAAATTGTTGTCATTTGGCACCTTCCATTCATTTGGAACATTCCATTATGTTGCAACGATAATTGTACAACATCGCGCTGTGCTTAGTAAACCGTCTTTGTAGATACATAATAGAAGTTAGAAGATTAAAAACCCTTGCATTCTAACCCCTGTGGAATGGAATTTTATGGGTTGATGATTTGGGGAAAGGTTCTTTTAACTCTGTTTGGATTTTATAGCTTAGATGAGGGGCGACTGTTAATATTGAGCATAGCGAGATATTAACAGTCGCCCCTTGCCCGGGCATGGGACATAGAACATGGAAGGTCTCACAAAAGTAAACGCAAATTGACTGACGTGTATAGACGCTTCAGTTGAAAATGGGCTCGGTCATTAGAATAGTAATGTTGACATGCACGTAATATACGCATATGCTTTCATCAAGATGCAAAATATGAGGGAGGAGTTTTATGCAAGGATTTACACTACACGCACCGACGGAAATAGTATTCGGTAAAGGCTCTGAGGAGCAAACCGCCGGTTTGGTAAAAAAATACGGCGGCACGAAGGTTTTGATTGTGTACGGGCAGGGCAGTGTGGAGAAGTTCGGGCTTTTGGATAAAATCGCGGACAAGCTGGTGTCGGAGGGAGTTGCCGTGTTGAAGCATGGCGGGGCAACACCGAATCCGCATCTTTCTTTTGCGCGGGAGGGTATTAGGGCCGCAACAGAGTTTGGGGCGGATTTTATTTTGGCTGTGGGTGGGGGTTCTGCCATAGATGCGGCAAAAGCCATCGCCCACGGAACGCGGAACCCCGACATGGATATATGGAAATTCTGGTTGCGGGAGGAGCCTCTGACCCGGTCGCTGCCGGTAGGCGTGGTGCTTACGATTTCCGCGGCGGGCAGTGAAACCAGCAATTCCGCTGTAATCACCAACACAGAAACTGGCCAAAAGCGCGGCCTTCTCACGGATTTTAACCGTCCGCGTTTTGCCGTCATGAGCCCGGAGCTGACTTACACCTTGCCCAAATATCAAATTGCCTGTGGTGTGGCGGATATTATGATGCACACCATGGACAGATATTTCACCCCCGAGGCCAACGAAAACAAAGTAAGCGAAATGACCGACGAAATAGCCGAGGCCCTTCTGCGTGTGGTAATCAAATACGGGCCGGCCGCCCTTGAAAACCCCACGGACTATCAGGCTCAAAGCGAAATCATGTGGGCGGGCAGCCTCTCCCACAACGGAATCACCGGCCTGGGCCGCACGATGGATTTCTCCGTTCACGGGCTGGGTCACGAGCTGGGCGGTCGCTTCGACGTGGCCCACGGCGCGAGCCTGACAACCATGTGGGGCTCGTGGGCACGGTATGTTTTGGCCGTAAACCCGGAACGCTTCGCCCGATATGCGGAGAAAATATGGGGCGCGAAAACCCCCGAAGAGGGTATCTCCAAAACAGAGGCGTTCTTCAAGTCCATTGGAATGCCCACATGCTTTACGGAGCTTGGCATAGGCGTCCAGCCCGATGATGTAATCGACCATCTGGCCGACGGTGCCGTATTTCAAGGCAAGCGTCTGGTAGGCACATTCAAGCCGCTGGACAAAAATGACTGCGCCGCGATTTACCAAGCCGCGAATAAATGAATCATTCGTGAAAGGGTGCGGGTCATGCAATTTAATATGTACAAGGATATCCGCGAATTCTATCGCGACACATATGATGTCCTGATGCGTCATGAGGTTCAGAATCTCATTATCCTGGGCAACATTATCCTAGGCAATGAGGGCAAGGACAAAACCGAATGGCGAGACCCGGCAAATTGGATTATGGCAACGGTCACGGATGGCACAAGCGGCGAAAACAAAGGTATAAAACTCACCGCCGTAATGACCCCGCCGTTTAACATAACCTTATACGCCACGGATAACGAAAAAGACCCTGCCGCGCTGTTTTGCTTAGTCGAGGGGCTTTTAGCTGGGAAGGTCTCCGTGCCCGGCGTGACAACGGAAAAGTCCTTGGCAGAGGATTTTACGGAAGTCTACACCAAGGCTACGGGGCAACGGCATACAATAATATGCAATCAACGCATATATGAATTGCTGCATGTAAATCCCGAAATTGAGACCCCGCATAAAATACGCTTACTTCAAGAATCAGACATGTTTTTCTTTCCCTATTGGCTTGAGACTGCCATGAACGATTTTTTTGGCAAGCCAATCTCCCCACTTGGGGACGCCGAAAAATATCTCAATCGTATCAATAAAAAGTCGTACTATATTTTAGAGGACAACGGTATTCCCGTTACCATGGCCTGCATCGCACGGGAAATGCAAAACGTCTGCGGTGTAGGCATGGTTTACACCCCGC
>WQSB01000212.1 GCA_009788085.1 Defluviitaleaceae bacterium | reverse complement strand
AGCAAACTCTCTATTTGGATTCTTGTTTATATGTAATATTAGTACGTATTGAGGACTAAGAAACCCTGCTGCCTTGTAAAAGTCATACTCATGGCTTGGGATGGAAGCCCTCGCAAAGCGGCATTTTGGAAATGCGTTGCCGGCAAGACAAGGGCGTAAAGCTGAAAGACGCATAAGAAACACCTTCCCGCAAGGCAGAAAAGGTGTTAGATTTTCACATGGCAACTACACCTTGACGCACCTTTTTTTTAAGCACGTCAAAGCAGCACCATAGTATATGCACTGTAATTAGTAGTTAACAGGCATTTTTAGAGCATTCTCATGAGTAGCTACGCACTATAGACTGTCATTGAGGTGAATTTATAGTGCGTGAAAAAAGCAATCTGAGCATCATGGTAAAAGCTGCCCGCAAGGAAAAAGGCTGGACTCAGGAGTATCTGGCCGAACGGGTCGGGAAATCTCTCCGCCATATATCCGGAATCGAAAACGACTCAAAATCCCCAAGCTTCGAGGTTCTGTTTGCGCTGGTCATGGAACTCAACCTAAACCCGGAAAAGATTTTCTATCCGGAAATCAAGGCCGACAGCCCGGAAAGGGATTCCCTTACCCGTCTTTTAAGGCGGTGCAGCGATGGAGATATCCGGGTGGTCGCCGCTTTGGTCGAGGCAATGCTGCGGGAGTCCGGCAGGTGAGTTGAGAATGGAGAGAGTAGAGTTGAGAGTTAGGAAAGACAGTATGTCTTTAATTCTCAATTCTCAACTCCCTATCAATCCCCCAACAACTGCAACACTGTGTTTGGCAACTGATTTGCTTGGGCTAACATGGACACCGCTGCCTGCTGCAGTACATTGGACATGGTAAATCTCATCATTTCCCTTGCCATGTCTGCGTTTCGTATGCGGCTTTCAGCGTCGGATAGGTTTTCGCTGGAGATGGCAAGGCTTTGTGCTGTAAAATCCAAGCGATTTTGTGCTGCTCCAAGGATTGCCCTTTGTCGTATGGCTATGAAAAGGGCTTCGTCCAAGATGTCCAATAGGGGCGAGATGTCTGCGCCGGATTCTTCCAATACGTTGATTATCGGGTTGTCGTAAATGTCCATAAGGCCAAGGGCCAGAGCGTCGAGGGCTTGGATGTATAGGGTCATTCCTTGGTTGGCGTTTGCGCCGATTTGGAACCATAAGCCCCTGCCCGGTGCGGGAGTGGGTTGACCGTTGTTATCGCCATTGCCATTACCGTTATTTCCGTTGCCATTTGCCGGGTCTACCGTAACCGTAAATGTATGTGTGAGGGTAACATTGTTAAGTCCTGTTGCGGTAACTGTGAACGTATGTGGACCGGGGGCTAGGTCGGTAGGGATGGCAAGGGTATTTGAATCGGTGCCGACGTTGCCCACTCCGTCTTGCACCCATGCAAAGCTAAGTTGCAAGGGCGGGGGCTGCGATGTATGAGCGTTGGCAGTAAGAGTTTCGGTTATGCTTCCTTCGATGACTGTTATATTCTGTGGCAAGGGATAGAACCACAGGAGAGGGTTGCCGCCTGTTGTTGTGATGCTTGGGTCGCCTGTGATGTTGACATTAGCCGGTGGTGTTGTGATTGTACTTGAATTCACAGAACCGCCGTTAATATTCAGATTGGGAGATGTGATACCATTGGTGCCGCCTGTCACGGTAAGCGAGCCGCCGTTTACTGTCAAAGGGTTTGATGTGATGCCGTTCGTACCGCCGGAGACAGTCAGCGTTCCGCTGTTAAGCGTTAAACTGCCGCCGAAGATGCCTGAACCCGGAGTTGCTGTTACGTTCAATGACCCGGGACCGTTTATTTCTAAACTAGAAGTTCCAGCCATCGTAATTCCGGGAACACCTGTTGCTGAAATACTGTTGCTGCCCTCTAACCAAAGTCTCACGTTATGAGCAAATCCGGGCATATTCCACGCAGTTATATTTGCATCGTCCATGATAACATCAGCATTACCGACACCCGCATAAAAAGTAATGCTGAATACCGCCGGGGCACCGCCTCCAACAATCCTGAACGCATCGCTGCTCATTATTTGTAGTACTCCACCTGTGGATAAATTCCACCCCGGGCCGCTTGTTGCTGTGCCAAGCGTAAGCATTGACAAATCAATTGTCTCATAAGTTGTCGGTGGGCTGTTATGCGGCTGTATGCCTTGCGCCGGGTCTATCCCCAAACCCACATTCAAATCTGCCACAAGGCCGTCCGCAAGTAACTGGCTTGGGGGAAGCAAAATCGTATGGTCAAACCCTGCCGGCTCCAGTATCCCGGATGACCCAATATGGGATGAAAAGCCGGATGGGTTTGGGCCTGCAAAGGTGCCGTCCAGCAAAGTCATGGTGTTAAACTGCACCCGCCGGGCCACTGAGTCAATCTCGGCTAAAAGCTGGCTGATTTCCGCTTGAATCATCGCCCTGTCAGACCGGCTTAAATTGGCGTTGTCATGTACGTAGGTATCGTTGGCGGCTTGCACCACAAGCTCACGTATACGGATTACCATATCGTTTATCGTAGCTATGCCGCCCTCTGCAGTCTGTATTAGGGAAATAGCGTCCTGTGTATTGCGCCAAGCTTGGTCAAGCCCTCTTATCTGCGCCCGCATTTTTTCCGAGATGGCAAGCCCAGCCGCATCGTCCGCGGCGCTGTTTATACGAAAGCCCGATGAAAGCCGCTGTGCCGCCCTTGATTGTCTTACACCCACGTTTTTCATGTTACGGTGGGCGTTTAGCGCATGTATATTTGTTCGGATGTTCATTGACATTATATCTCCCTCTGTGGTTTTTGTTAATTTCTTGCACGATCCATTAAGCAACAACAAATTTATTCGTGCAGGATGTTGACATTGTCTACATGATTAGATATTATTAATCGTAAACATTGAAGGGAGGATTATCATGACCGGAGAAACGACAAATATCAACATCCGCATGGACAAAGCTTTAAAAGAGCAAGCAGAAAGCCTTTTGTCCGAACTTGGAATGAACATGACAACAGCATTTAATATTTTTTTGCGCCAAACTGTACGGGAACGGGCTATTCCCTTTCAAATCAGTGCCAACATGCCAAGGCGTAAAGCAATATTGACGGAAGGTCAAGAACTCTTGAAGTCCATACAAGAAGATTCAGTCAAAAACGGCACCGATAAGATGACATTAGATGATATTAATGCGGAGATTACCGCGCACCGACAATCGAAAAAGAGAAAGGCTGCCGCACAAGCATGAAAGCAGTTATCGACACAAATGTTATCGTTTCCGCTTTTTTGTCCTCACATGGAAAGCCCGCTGCCATTTTACACCTGTTCTTTAATGATGAAATACAGGTTTGTTACAGTGACGATATTTTAGCTGAATATGAGGATGTTCTTTCAAGACCTGCACTGAACATCAAGCCCGAAAAGGTTGCAAGGTTCTTTGATATTTTAAGGGAAGCCGGAACACAGGTAGTGCCGATCGAAAGCAACGATCCCTTGCCGGATGAAGATGACCGTACATTTTATGACACTGCGCAGCAAAGTGGCGCAATCCTCATTACCGGAAATGTAAAGCACTTCCCTTCAGAATCATTTATTAAGACACCAAGCGATTTTTTAGAGTTAATCCATTATTAAGAATCTTTCCGGTTTCTTTTTTATAATGCATTACCGTTTTCCTCTATATCCCTGTTCTGCCTGGCGGCTTCCCATGCCCGTTCCAAAGCGATGCTTTCCCGCCTTTTTAAGAAGCGGAGCAGGGCTTCCATACGCACCACAAGCATATGTGGCTTGTATGGCTTGGGGATGTATCCGTTGCAACCT
>WQSB01000211.1 GCA_009788085.1 Defluviitaleaceae bacterium | reverse complement strand
CGACAGCACTCCTCTGTGATGGCCCTTGTTGACCTCGTCGAATTCGTCCGGGTCGAGGGCGGCGGGCAGCTCCCCGGCCGTATCCATATGAAACCGTGCCCGGTAGTCGTCCAGAATTTGGTCATGCCGCGCCCTGTACCCCTCTGCGTCAAGGCTTTCCAACGCCCTAAACATCACCCTGTCGGGGGGGAAATTCCTAAAGCAGTGCAGGCACACTATTTCGCAAAGCTTTTTTGACCGTTCCACAGCGGCTTTTCTACGCTTAAACAATCCCATAAAAGGCATCCTTTCACGAATCCCTCAAATTATATAATTCACTAAATTCCTCACTGATAAAAAATCGCAGGCTTTCATCGGCGGCGGTTCGGGCGATTCGTATTACCGGCCGCCCGGGCCCGGGGATTTCCCCAAAAATGTACTCAACGCCGCCTGGCTCTTTTTCATATTTAACAATGCCCCGTGCCACCGGGTAATCCGCCAGCATGGTAATCTCGTGATTCTTATACCGCCCGATTCGCTGCCGAATCGTGTAATCTATGTTAATCCGGCATGTGTGGGTAGCTTGAAGCATACCGTCGGCGAAAATATCCTCGGCGTTTTCGCGCAAAAACGGGCATATGTAATATGTAAAAACTCCCGGCTTTTTTGGCATCATACAACCGCCGCGCTTTTTATATTCCTGCAATGTAAAAAGCTTGCCGTCGCCCAAGCTGGCTTGCCTGATATCAAAATTCCCCCGGGTCGCGAAAATATACACCTGCTCAATCCCGCTTGGCCAGTTGAATGTCAGCCTGATTCCGGAGTCCTCTTCGTGGCATTTTATAACGCCTGCATTCACGCGCCGCCCCTCTCCTACACCCATGGTACATTCTATCATAAAAGTGGCAAGTTTATGCAAAAAAGGGTTTCATCAGTGCATAAAAGTACAAACCCGGTTGCAGCCGGCCTCTTTAGCAAAAGAAACCGCCTGGTTTACATCTGAAATTAAATCCTTGAAGTCGTAGCTTCCGTGGCGTTCTGGGATGACGGTGTGAATGCCAACGCTGACGGTTACGTGGGAGGGAGTCACCTTGCCTGATTTTTCATCTATTTGGAAAAGGTGCTTTTCGACGGCGGAGCGTATTTTTTCGGCGACAATGCACGCGCCGGGCTGAACTGTATCAGGAAGGATTACGGCAAATTCCTTGTCATCCCAGCGAGCCACTATGTCTATGGCTCTGTATAGGTTGGATTTTATTATTTGGGAAACGCCTTTTATAACCGCATCGGTCTGCATATGGCCGTAGGTATCGCTATATTCCTTGAAATTGTCTATATCAAAGAGAAGGAGGCTGACAGGGGTTTGCTGGCGCAGTGCACGGCACCATTCCCGTTCGAGAAGGGTATAGAAATAGCGTCGGTTAAAGATTTCTGTCAGTGGGTCGACGGAGGTTAGGTTTTGAATCATACGGGTTTGGTTGAGAATTTGGATTTGGTTTCGCACGCGCAACTTTACTATTGCCGCGCTGAAGGGCTTACGAATGTAATCCGCCGCGCCTAATATAAAGCCTCTTTCCTCGTCTTGGGTGTTGTTTAGCCCGGTTACAAAGATTATGGGAATATCCTTGGTTCCGGGGTTTTTTTTGAGAATTTCTATGACCTCAAATCCGCTCATGGCGGGCATCAGAATGTCCAGCAGAATCAGGTCGGGTTTTAGCTCCATAGCCGTATCTATGCATCCCTGCCCATCTTTTTCTACATATACCGTATAGTCATGCCGCAGAATTTGAGAAATCGCGGTAATGTTCATCGCTTCGTCATCTACTATTAAAATACTGCTTTTTTCCATTAATAAAACCTCCAGGTCTCTTTAAGCTGCGCTAGGACTTGTATTGCCGGCCTGAAGTCATAGGATTCGACATATCGCACCAATTCATGCGTGCCGGGAATATCTCTTATTTCCTCTATTAAATCCAGCGACTCAGGGTTTCGATTTATCAGAAACGATTCCAGTTGCATGAATAGCTTCTGTGTCTCTTCAGGTGTTTTTGTCGTGTCCCGCTGGAACCCGGTTTTCTCTGCCAAGGTCGGCGTAAGTTTGTGTAGAACATTAGAGAGCTCGAACTCTAAAAGCTCCCAGCATTCATCGGAAACGGGGATGTTGTTTTTAAGCAGGGCCTCTGCTTTGGAGGCTGCAAATTGCAGCTTTTTCTCGCCAATCATCCCTGCGGAGCTTTTTAGGGTGTGAACCAGCCTGTGGGTTTGCTTCATGTCTCCGATTGTGACGCTGTTTATTATTTCTTGAAATTTTTGCTTATTATCCCGGACAAAGCTTTCGCTTAACTTTCGGAATAAATTTTGACGCCGGGAATCCATCCCACTTTTGGCGGTGATATCTACAGACCATTTTTGCGGCTCGATATACTTCAGCAAGCAACTCCAAAGCTCATTGGAGGTGAAGGGCTTTCCAATGCAGTCCAGCATTCCGTGCTTCGTGTACGATTCCCGGTCGGCAGCCATTACATTGGCGGTCAGAGCTATGATGGGCGTGGTACATCCCGTTTCCAATATTGCTTTGGTGGCTTCCAGGCCGTCTAAAATGGGCATGTGAATGTCCATGAATATTAAATCAAAGGGGTTATTCATCCGCTCTTTTACCATATTTACGCCAATTTGCCCGTTTGCGGCAATAATCGCGCGTAAACCGACTCGGGCGAGGTGGTCGCTAATCACCATTTGATTCATTTTATTGTCCTCACACACAAGGACTTGCCCTTCGAAAATGGGCTTTCCGTGACCGGGTAAGTCGGTTATGTCCTTCTCCGCATTTTTGGGCTCGTCAATTATGTCAAAGGTTAGCTGAAAACTAAAGATACTGCCTTCCCCGTGCCGGCTTTCGATTTCAAGCTTGCCGCCCATTAGCTGCACCAGCTTAGAAACTATAGGAATACCCAGTCCCGTACCGCCGTATTTTCTTGTAATGCTCTCGTCGGCTTGGGTAAATGGCTCCTCGATGTTCTCGATTTGTTCCGGGGTCATGCCGATTCCGGTGTCTTGGATTTTAAAAAAAATTGTACAGGTGTCAACCGTTGAAGCGGTGATGGCGGACGTCATGCGGACAGTGCCTTCGTTTGTAAATTTTATAGCGTTTGTTATAAGATTAGTAAATACCTGCCGCAGGCGCAAAGGGTCGCCAACCATCAGCTTGCCCTCCGGAAGGGGCTCGGCGTGGAAGTGGAGGCTTATGCCTTTTTCGGCGGCAGAGGAGTATGCCATGGACTGGCAGCTTGCAAAAATATCGTCTACGTTAAATAGGGTTTTTTCCAAAACCAGTTTGCCGGCTTCTATTTTAGAAATATCCAAAATGTCATTAATTATTTTCAGCAGCCAGTTGGAGCTTTCGATGATTCGATGCAAATATGTTTGGGATTTTAGTGACATTTCTTCTTCCAAGGCCAGCTCCGAAAAACCTATGATGCTGTTCATGGGCGTGCGGATTTCGTGACTCATGTTGGCAATAAAGGCAGTTTTTGCTTGGGAAGCCGCCAAAAGCTCCCGTTCCATTTCCTTGCGCTCGGTGATGTCATGGGACAGCCCCAGAAGACCAATGGTTTTGCCATCAAACATCAATGGAACCTTTGTGGTTTCATGTATGCGTGTTTTCAGCCCATGGATAAGGACGGTTTCTTCCATATTGATAGTTATTCCGTCTTCAACTACCTGCCTATCGAAGGAACTCCATTCGTCAAATACATCGTCGGGAATGCCCAAGGNTTCTTTTGCATTCTTGCCCAATACGTCTTCTTTTTTAACGCTAAAAATTTCCTCATATACCGAGTTGACCCGCAAAATCTTCAAATCACGGTCT
>WQSB01000210.1 GCA_009788085.1 Defluviitaleaceae bacterium | reverse complement strand
CTGGCACTCGCAGGTTCAAATCCTGCCAGCTCAGTAAAAACCCCGTAATCATCATGATTACGGGGTTTTCCGTTGAATAGAAAAGCGTAGCAGGCCATAACTTAAAATCCGATTTTCGGCGGTGTTTGTATCAAGTTCGTCGTATAAACGCTCTTTTATTTCTTAACCGGTGTTGCGGATACGTCAATTTGCATTCCGCCGATGTTTTCACGCATTTTTGTGTCGGCTTTGCGGTTTTCCAGATTGATAAAATCCATGTAGCCCATATTTCCGCTGCGCAGGGCTTCGGATAAGGCCAGAGGCACCTCGGCTTCGGATTCGACAACCTTGGCACGCATTTCTTGTACCCTGGCGCGCATTTCTTGTTCTTCGGCCACGGCCAAAGCGCGGCGTTCTTCTGCTTTGGCTTCGGCTATTTTTTTGTCGGCTTCAGCCTGCTCGATTTGCAGCGATGCGCCGATATTTCTGCCCACGTCAACGTCGGCTATATCAATTGAAAGAATTTCATAAGCGGTGCCGGCGTCCAGCCCCTTGGCCAAAACGGTTTTGGAAATCTTATCGGGGTTTTCCAAAACTTCGCGGTGCGTCGCGGCGGAGCCTACCGTGGTAACAATACCTTCGCCAACGCGGGCGATAATCGTGGCTTCACCTGCACCACCGACCAGTCGCTGGATATTTGTGCGCACGGTTACGCGGGCCACGGCTTTGATTTCAATGCCGTTGATGGCCATCGCGGAAATCATGGGCGTTTCGATAACTTTGGGGTTTACGCTCATGCGCACGGCCTCGAAGACGTCGCGTCCGGCAAGGTCAATAGCCGCCGCGCGTTCAAAGGGAAGCTCCAAATTGGCGCGGTGCGCGGCAATCAGCGCGTTTACCACAGCATCCACACGCCCGCCGGCCAGATGATGCGCCTCAAGCTGTGCAATGGGAATGGGAATATTCGCCTTGGTCAGCTTTATCAGCGGAAGCACGATGCGGGACGGTGTAACGCGCCGCAGACGCATTCCCACCAGAGAGAAAATGCCTACCTTTGCACCGCTAGACCATGCAGAAATCCACAGCCCCACCGGCACAAACCGAAAGAAAATAAGCAAAAATACCAGAATCGCAACCGCAATCGCAATCCACATGCCATGCCCTAAAAGCTCCTCAAGAAATTCCATAAAAAGCCCTCCTTATTATGCCCTCGCGGGGATTAGTTTCCGTCTACTTGGCTTACAATTACCTTGTTAGCCTGTGTTTCAATAACGCGAACCCTTGCGCCGCGTTCAATCATGCCGCCGATGGAGCTTACCTCCACGCGGATTCCGTTAAAATCGGCCTCACCATAGGGGCGCAGAAGAGTTACGGCCTTGCCCTCCTTGCCCACAAGCCCGGCAAAGTCTATGGGGGGCAAATCTTCGGCCAGGGCATCAGAGAGAATAATCTTGCCTTGGAGCTGTTTCCTCCTGATGTAAGTGAAAAAAATCGCCGTGGCTGTGCCCAAAACGGCCAAATTCACACCCACAAGGAAGATTCCGCCGTCCACAAAAATAATCGCAAGAATACCCGATGCAATCAAGGCCAGAATCCCGACAACTCCGCTGACAAACCCGTCAAACCCAGGCATGATAAGCTCCAGCACAATTGCCAAAACCCCCACAACCAGCAAAATAATGCTTAAAGTTTCCACTATACTTCCTCCCTTCGTTTAAGTGGGGGCTCTGCCCCCACACCTACGCTTCCTCGTTGCGCTGTGGAAACGCGCTTTGCGTGTTGGATGAAAAAATTTCTGCATTAAATTATACGTAACAGTCCGTGATTAGTCTGTAGCTGTAGGTTCTTTTGGCATTGGGGTTGTTTTAGGTTCTGCGATTCCCACTACATGTGACTTAACCACCGGGATTTTTACACCACGGTTCATCCCAAATTCTACGATGAAGCAATCTTCGCCGATATCGGCAACTTTGCCAAAGAACCCGCCGGAGGTTACGATATTGTCGCCTGTGGTGATTGCCGATTGCATCTCGCGCATTTTCTTCTCGCGCTTGCGCTGCGGCCGGAAGAATATAAAATACATAAGAGCGAAAATACCGCCGTAGAGCAATATCATCATGCCCCAGCCCATACCGCCGCCGCCCGTCGCGCCGTTGAGAACTTCCCCACCCGGAAGCGGCGCGGCAGGGGTAACCCCGCCCGGAATGCTTAAATCCACCGCCAAAAACATCACGCGATTAAATATGCTCATTAGTGCATCTGTCATTTCCCAAGCTCCATTCTAATGGTCAGTTTTCTTCCATTATATTAGCATATCCCCCGTCGCGCAAGAGAAAATCATTCAGGGGAGTAACCCAAGCGCGTTGGTAAAGGGGTGAAGCGCGGGAAGTGGGCGCGCTAACGCTCGTCGCACGATGATTGACTTTGACAGGGCGGTGTCTGTGTCGGTCTTGCACAACGCAAGCCCGACGGTGACACCTGCCCTGTCATGCGCCACTAATCGCACGACTTTGCTAGATGCACGCCTCACTTCCCGCGCTTCACCCCTTTACCAACGCGCTTGGGCCACACTCCCTTATTCGGCTCCCCGTATTGTTTCAATCAAATTACTTCGTTTTACTGCCATTGCGGAAATCTGCATTATCACAAATGTTATAACCACAACCCCCGCTGCGCATATTACCATAGCTATCCAAGGTGGCGTAAAAACAATACCTATCGGATTGCTTATTTCCCCAACCATGTACATTAGATAAGACATTCCAAACCCGATGGGCAAGCCAAATATCAAGGCTTGGGCAGAACTAATCAGGCTTTCAAATGCCAGCATCCGCCGCAGGCCGCCCCGCTCCATGCCAACACTTGTTAGAACGGCAAACTCCCGTCCGCGCAGTTTCACGCTTGTGGCAATGGTGCTGATTACATTTGTAAGGCCAAGGAAAATCAGCATAATCGAAAAGATACGAACATATGCAAGTGCAGAATCAATCATTATACGAAGTAATTGTATAGCTTCCGCAAAATCCGCCACTACAAGCTCCTCGCCTTCGCCCAAAGTGTAGTGGCTGTGGAAAATCTCTTTAGCAAATTCTATAAATCCTTCCGGGTCAAGAGTGTTTGCCCCCCATTGTAACGCTTGAATTTCTCCGTCAGGCACGATGAGCATTAGGATTGATTCGGATAATTGCATTAAATGATTCGGCAATTCGTTTACTATCCCGTGAATGGTGATATAATCCGCTTCGCTTGCCCACACAAAACCATCTGCCGTGCGCTCTTGCCGATACAGGCGAAAGACTTCGCCCGGTGTAAAGTCGAACGGATTATACTGCACCAGATTTCCGCTTGCATCCACCTCTACTTGGACGTTAATTAGTAAATTAGCACCATAGTTTGCGCCTGCCAAAGCCAGTAATTCCATATAAGTGTCTGTGGTTGGCACAACTGCCATAGCTATGCCATGCTCGATAGAATTGAAAAAGCTTCCTGCGTTTGCGGCAATGAATGTATCCGGAAACTCCCTCATTGCGCGGGTGATTTGCGTGAATGTTTCCGCGTCCAAACCAATAGTCCTTGTACCGGGAAGGGGGAATAGTCCTAAGGCCGCAGTAGGTGCACCTATTTGCAAAATCCTACCTTCAAATGAGCGGCTCATGTGGGTGCTTAGGCTGACAGATGCCAAAATCAACACTATGCTTGTGGTAATGGATATAACTGTTGCGCGAAAATGGCGGCGACTTCGTTTTAACTGCTTGGAAGCAAGCATACCCTCGAAGCCGAAGATTTTTCCGATGATGCGGGCATTTTTGGCCTTTTCGCGCCGCCGCTTTAGGTCGCCTGTGCCTTTGATTGCTATTATGGCGGGGGTTTTGGCGGCCTTTCTTGCGGGAAGCCATGCCGAAAACAAAACCG
>WQSB01000209.1 GCA_009788085.1 Defluviitaleaceae bacterium | reverse complement strand
ACACAAGCCCCGCCATGCGTCACTAATCGCATGACTTCGCTAGCCGCGCGCCTCACTCCCCGCGCCGCCGCCCTTTACCAACACGGTTGGGCCACTCCCTAAAAAAGCGACCCTCTTTGGGCTGTTTAGGGGTGAAACTTTTTGCTTGCAACCGGCCATTACTATACTAGAGGTGATGATTTGATGTCGAGCCAAAACATCGCTTCTCGGTTCGACGAAATATATGATTCCACACGCAAGGAAGTATTGGCGTACATTACGGCAAGGTGTGGGCGCACAGACGACATTGGCGATATTTTTCAAGAAACATATGTGGAATTGTATAAAATACTTGTGAATCGAGGGGCAGATTATGTAACCCATGAGAGAGCACTTGTTATGAGGATAATGAAACGAAAACTTTCCAAGCATTATTCGCTATTGGAGCGGTTGAAAAATTTCGTTTCGATGACTTCGGTTATTGAGGATGAAGAAGTCGATTTGGCAGAATTTGAAGCAGATGATTTTTTTACGGAGGATTTTGCCGTAAACAACATCATGCTTGAAAACGCACGGCAATTCATAAAATCCAAGCCGGCAAATGTGCGGAAAGTATTTTACCTTATGTATGACGCTGGTTTGACAATTCCCGAAATCGCGCAGGCACTTTCCATGAGTGAGTCCAATGTGAAAAACAAGCTGTATCGAACGCTAAAGGAGCTTCGAAATTTATTATCATGAAAGAGGTGTATGTTTATGAAGGGGCATGAAGTAATAAACCATATCGTCCGTGATGAAATGCCGGACATAGAAAAAGTACGGGAGGCCTGCCACAGGCAGTTTGCTTCTCAAGAAGTAAGACCTACAGTGAAGTTGAGAAGGTTAATCCCTATAGCAGCCGCAATGGCGTTGATACTTGCCGTATCCACCACCGTTTTTGCTTCTGTTGGGGGCTTCGACTGGTTTGTGCAAAGATTCAACCCGAACTTTGCCAGCGTGGTCGAGCCTGTTATGGTTTATTCCGAGGATGAGGGAATCCGCATAACGGTCATCGGTGCACAAAACTTTGAAACCATGGCGGTTGTGTACTTGTCTGTTCAGGAACTGACCGAAGAAAACCGTTTAACGGAAGATATGGATTGGTGGCCGGGCTTGAACCTTCACATTGAGGGGATGAGCGGCAGCATCGACCAAAACCTGCTTTATTTTGATGAAGCCAGTAGTACCGCCTATTTGGAAGTTCGGATTACCAAAAGCGAAGAGCTGCCAACCCCTCTGACGCTGAAAATTGACAGACTCTCACTTTATCCCCAAGCCGTAACAGGAAATTGGGTGCTTACAGCATCTACAGGAAGCCCTGCCAGCCAGCATATTATTGCCGTCGCTCATGAGTTCTTCTTATGTGATGTTATTGCCATTAAGCGCATGACGCTTACGCCCTTGGGGCTATCCATGTACGGAACATTTGGTGCTCCCAGTTCAGATAAATTTATGACACCGCTTGTTGCGCGACATAATGTGTATGTTGAAACGCCCGACGGTTTAATCCCTCTGATTGCAGGTGGTGGGGGGGTCAGTTTTAGCTCACCCACCCTATATAATTGGGACGAGGAGTTTAGCTTCATTTGCCAAGGCTGCCTTAGCAGCGGCGACCCCGGGCTGCTTAACAATGATGTAGCATCTACTGGCCGGAACCCCAGAGATATAACCGTAGCCGAAAAAATGGAAATGTTTACTGACATAAGAGTTAATGTAAACTGGCAAGCGGAATCACCCATTGATGTTGCATCTATCACAGCTATCATCATAGATGGTATACGTATTTCTGTCTGATTTGCTTTTAGGTGAACGATTTATTGCGCCTTCAATAGTCCCACCGCCGATTACAATTTCCCCGTCATATAGTACAATCGCTTGACCGGGGGTGATGGCGCGTTGCGGCGTGTCGAATTCCACGCGGATGGTATCATCGTCTAGTTGCCAAAGGGTCGCCGGGGCCGGAGGGTGGGAATAACGGATTTTCGCCTGCACACGCATTGGGCCATCCAGTTTGTCCATCGGAATCAAATTGATATCGCAGGCATGTAAAGTCGTGGCAAACAAATCATCAGACGCGCCCACGGTTACGGTGTTGTCCTTGGCATTAAGATTAAGCACGTACAGCGGCTCTGGATGGAACAACCCCAACCCTTTTCTTTGCCCGATGGTGTAATTAATAATGCCCCTGTGTTCGCCCAAGGTTTGGCCGTCTTTGTTTATAAAGCGGCCTTTTTTTGTCGGGCAGAAAGTATAACGTTCGATAAATCCGGCGTAATCGCCGTCAGGGGCAAAGCAGATATCCTGGCTGTCCTTTTTGCGGGCATTTATAAAACCCTGCTCTGCGGCAATTTCCCGAACGGCCTCCTTGGTTAATTCACCAAGGGGCAGAAGGGTTCTTGAAAGTTGAGGCTGCGTCATGGCATATAGTACATAACTTTGGTCTTTGGTGGCGTCAAGGCCGGTTTTTAGCAGAAATCTGCCATTTTCGCGAGAGATTCTGGCATAGTGCCCGGTGGAAATATAGTCGCATTCCAGTTCAGTTGAACGATGGAGCAATCGTTTAAATTTCATAAATCTATTGCAATCAATGCAGGGATTAGGCGTCAAACCCTGCTCATAGGCCTTTACGAAGCGTTCTATTACCTCCGCGCCAAAGGTGTCCGTAAAATTAAACACAAAAAAAGGAATATCCATAGAAGTCGCCACCGCCCGTGCGTCCTCCGCATCAGAAAGGGAGCAACAGCCGCGGTGGGTCGAATTTTCATGGATATCCTCCGTTGAGTACAGCTTCATCATCGCGCCGATTAGCTCATGCCCGGCAGATTTTAGCAAATATGCCGCCACAGAGGAATCTACTCCACCGCTCATGGCAACCAAAACTTTTGAACTCATGGGCGTCCTACTTCCAATAATCAAACTCTAATTCATACAGCTGTACGGTGTCGTTTTCTTCGATACCCAGCTCTTCCAAGCGGGCGATGATGCCTTTGTCGCGCATGAAACGCTGGAAAAACGCAAAGCCGCGCTCGTCGGCCATGTTGGTATAACCCAGCAAACGTTCGATGCTGGAACCTTCTACGCGATAGAGTCCGTCTTTTATTTTTTCCACGATTATTTTTTCTTCGGCACGCTCCGGCTCGAAATAGTTTTCATAGTCCGCTTCAAAATCAACTGCGGCCGGGGCGGTTTCCAACATTTCTGCAATACCTTTAATCAATTCCGTCAAACCCTGATTCGTTGCGGCGGAAATTTTAAAAACCGGCCAGCCCCGCTCTTTTGCATAGGCTTCAAGCTCCGCCATATAATTTTCGTCCGGAAGCAAGTCGGTCTTGTTGGCCACTATAATTTGCGGACGGTCAAGCAGCTCGGAATTATATGCGGCCAGTTCCGCATTGATTTTTTCCACTGCTTGGACAGGCGTCAAATCATCCTCCAGCCGCGCCGCGTCCACTACATGAACCAGTATCCGTGTGCGTTCGATATGACGCAGAAAGTCAAATCCCAGCCCCACGCCTTGGCTCGCACCCTCAATAAGGCCGGGAATATCGGCCAACACGAAGTCCTTACCATAATCATGACGAACCACGCCAAGATTGGGTGACAGCGTCGTAAACTGATAATTGGCGATTTTGGGATTTGCATTTGTCACCCGGGAAAGCAAAGTTGATTTACCCGCATTGGGAAAACCAATGATGCCGGCGTCGGCAATCAGCTTCAATTCCAGTGTCACCTGATAAGCTTTGCCGGGCCTGCCATCCTCGGAAAATTTGGGGGCTTGTCGCGCCGGTGTTGCAAAATGCTGGTTTCCGCGCCCGCCGCGCCCGCCCTTGGCCAAAACCCGCCGCTCACCATTGGTTTTCATATCGGCCATTACCAGGCCGCT
>WQSB01000208.1 GCA_009788085.1 Defluviitaleaceae bacterium | reverse complement strand
CCCGCCGTAAGTAAGCGCGGCCATCAGCAGCACCGGCGACAGCATGGCAGTGTATTTTCCAAAGGTATTGGGGTTGTACAGCGTACCATGGGCAATATCAAAGATTCCTCCGACTCCGCCCGCCCGGGTTCCGGCCGTTACAAGAAAATCCGCCAAACGGGTATCAAAAAAATCTCGCCCCATAAACTGACTGACCCCAATGAGCCCCATTATAATAGAAGAAAAAATCAGCCCGAATAAAATAGGTTTGGCAAACTTAGGCTCGCGCACAAATAACATTGCGGCAAAAAATACGGTGAAATAGGCAAGCCAAATAAACATGCCCTCACCGCGCTCAAAGGTGCCAATCCACGATGTCCTCGTATACGCGCTGAACAATGCGGAAATGAGCGCGAATAAAAGATACACCAGCGAAATAATAACCGGCGTACGCCTGAAAAAAGATTTAAAGTCCGGCAGTTTTCCTCTTGTGGCCATGTCGCTGACAAAATAAAACACAATTACCGCCGCCGGCACAATCAAAAACAAGCTTTTCCAATACGTAAAAACATCGGGATAATACGGCCCGTACCGCCGCACAAGGTCCTGCCGCAGGGGAATCAGCTCCGGCGGAAGCGGCCGCTGCACAAACCGCACCATTATCGGCATTATTCCCGTCACTACGGCCAGCATCGTTCCGATTAACATGTCCGCAAAAGTTAAATTTGAGGGGGATTTTTTCTTCATGCTGTCTCCTTTACATAAGGGTTAATCTGACCAAATAATCCGCTCGCCGCAAGTCCAGAAGCGGATTGTGGGAATGCCTTCATAGGGCCTGGCCGCGTCGATATATCGGATGCCGTCGCGCTTGTTAAACACAGTGGTGTCTCCCGTGGAGCTTATTACAAAAATCTCGCGCCCTTCGCCGCGTAGCTGACTCATGGCGGCGTGGAAGAGCTCGTATTCCATGGGCTGGGCAAAATTCCTTGGGTTGGCGTCCAGTAAAATTACAACGTAACGCGGATTAATTCCGCGAATATCGGCCATGAAGCGTCCCCATTGGGAAATGTCTGCCGAGGCGATGCCTCCGCCTGCGGCGGAGAGATTCACCAAGGCGAAATCCCCCCAGCGGAGAGCACTGTAGGCTGTGGGTTCGACGGGAATGCCGAATTCAATTGGGTTGGCCGCGCCGATGAAGCCGGGGGTGGCACGCTGGCGGTCGGTGAAAACCGTGCCTTGGGGAACGTGAGCCGGGGCCGTGGGCGCGAAAAGAGCCTCCATGTTGTCAAACATGACGGAATGGACGGAGGCGGCCTCCGCACCGAGAGTCACCATCCAAATCCTGTCCAAGGTGAAGGGTGCGGGTGCACCGGCGGGAATGGCAGCGGTTACCGTTTGCCATCCCACGAAATCGGCGTTTCGGGTGAAGTCAATATTGTGAAAAACGCCGTCGCCGTCACGAACGCGCCCGCGTATCCAGTGGCCGCTTCCGTCGCCCATAACATTGATTCGAAGAGCAATGGGCCTCTCGCCGGGAATAACCAGCGGCGGGTAGAAGGTCATGTACGCGGCCTGAGAACGCTCGCTCGCACTGACAGAGTAGTCCAAACGAGGAATGCCGCGCCCCGTAGCCATGCCGATATGAACCGCGCCGGAGATATATTCCCGGGGATAACTGCGGAAAGCCAAGTCGGAGGCCAGCATATCCATGGGCCACGGGAATCCGCCCACCGTAACGGGGATATATTGCCTAACCGCGCCCACGGCGGCGGCGATGTAACCCGTTCCGCCGCTTGAGGCTATGAAATAATTACCATAGAAAAATCCGAGATATGGCGGAGAAACGGTAAGCCCCGTCACCGCCGGAACGGGCACACGGGTGCCGTCCGTAGCAATCCCCGAGAAGCGCAGGTTTACCCGGGCATTTTCCAATAAATTGACACTGCTGACATAGGAGCGCAATTCCGCCAAAGCGTAAACATAAATTGTGGCCGTGGCGCGGAAAAGCCCGTAGGAAGCCTCCAGCAGGTGAAGCCCCGTGGCCAGCGGGGTATAGCGTCCGCCGTACCAGAAGCCGGACGCCCCCGGGCTTGTGAATATCAGCGCGTCGGGGTGGAATACATGGGGCACGCGATTTTGCCAAACATCCTCCGCAAAAACATTCACGTCCAGGGGAACACCCAAAATGGCGCGGCTTTCCATCGGCTCAAGGGAGATTCGGTCAATGGGCCCGATGGGGGAATTATCAAAAATCCCCAGCGCGTTGATTACCGGCCTTTGCGCGCCGTCGGAGGGCCGGTTCATTACGGAGTAGACCCCGCCCCGGTCCCGCGTGACCATAGTTGTGGAGCCACCACCATCCAAGTGCATGGCGTGGTATACATTATAATGAAGCAACAGCGCGGCCATTTCCGCGTGAGTCACACCCACGGAGAACGAGCGGCCGTCCACCGCCATCAAAATAATGCGGCCGTCCCGGGTTTGGCCGATTACAGAGCGGGGAGCCCTTCCCCAAGTCGCGGCCCCGCCGTCGCCCGTAATAGTTTGCCCGTGAGAAAGAATCATTCCGCCGCCGCCTATGGCCGCTTGAATCCGGGAAAAGTCGATTCGCTGCGCGTAGTCGTCGCGGAAAGACGCGCCCGCGCGGAAAGCTGCCACATCCCCCACTCTAAAGCGGTTCATATAATAATATGTGTTCATTCGTGGAGGAAGAATTATCAAAAAGCCGTTTTCCGGCACGGTTACGGTTTCACCCGGCGTGGAAATGCGTGTTATTATATTGTGCTCAACTATGATTTTTATTAAATTCTCCAAACGAGCGTCAAGATATGCAGTGTCATACATCGCCAAGCGGTCAACAATCATCGGCGACCACATCTGGGCCCCGATGGTGTTATACGTTCCCGCGTAAACAGTCCTCACACCGTTGATATACACGCAGATATCCGCCCGCAAATACATAAAAAACGGATTATTGTTCATGTCCAGCATAAATGTGCCAAACAACTCGCCTGCGCCGTAATAATTCACGCCCGCGTTAATCCCAAGCAGCTCCCCCTCACGCACCATCGGCCCAAAATGAACCGTGTGTGAGCCCGTCATCCCAAAAAAATCCGCGTTTATTCCGGCCACAGCCCCTGCGTCGGAAAGCAGCCGCGAGGTCGTTTCCCTCCGTCCCAGCTCCCGTGTGCTAATCACCGGCGCGAAGGTCACAAAGGACTCGTTCAAATCCACCCACAGCACATGAACGTCCAGCATTCCCCGGCCGGTCATCATCCGGTTAAGCTCGTACTCCACCCCCCGCGACACCTGCCGCCGCTGCCGGTATTCAAACAATATATCAACCGCAAAAACATTCACACTGAAAAAAAACACAGCCACAACAGCGGCACATACAAACAATATCCCCTTAAACACGAAATATCCCTCCATTTGAGTGAGGCTCCGCCCCAAGCTTCGACGATTATCAACATTAATCTTAGATTAAATCCTCGCATATGTAAACGACAGTTTATTGACATTTGTTCCGACGGGTGCGTCCGTTCTTGTCAAGGGCAAGCGGAAGTGCAGGAAATTAAAAAGCTAATAGCAAAAGAGGAATTTATATACAATGATTTTGACATCGGCAAAATGCGGTTCTTCCTGTACAATCTAAAAAACGGCAATATTGACGACATGAAGTACTGCAAGGCGTTAATTATAGACGTTTCCGTTGAAAACGCTATAGCAAACGATTGATTTACTTTTTTGAAAAAATTAACCAGCACGAAAACCCCTGTGTTTCTAGAAGTTTTACGGCTGGTTAATTTCATTAGGTCTCAGGTTCAAGTCTCTGAGGATTCAATTGTGTAAAATAAAGATTTTATACCACAGTATTAACAATATAGTCTGCGTAATCCCTGACAATACCTTCGCGCAGATAATCAATCAAACGGTTCAGCAGAGTGGCGGCT
>WQSB01000207.1 GCA_009788085.1 Defluviitaleaceae bacterium | reverse complement strand
ATCAAACACACCATGTATGGTAGAGCTGGTTTTTCTACTCTTAGAACTAAGACCTTGATGTATGAGCGTTGGCGTTGCTTCAACTGATTTGGGAAAGAACCTAAAAAAAACAAAAATTTACAAGTCCCTTGCAATTTCAGCTGCAGCGTCCATTATACTTTTTTTCATTTATTTTAGTTTATTTCACTCAACAACTTTAGGTGTTTCCAGCACTATATCAATGTTTGGTGGAACTTACTACAACAGTAATACCTTTTCAGTAGGCGTATCAATGTTGCTATCTTTTGTCAGTATTCCGCTTGCAATGGCTAATGTTATAAGTATTCTTTTATGGGTTATAAAGCGTGATTTTGCCCCGATATTTGCCCGAATTATGCTTATAATAAATGTGGGATTTGTGTTGCTAACACGGCCTCAATGACCCAAGGCTGCACTCACCACCGAGGGCTTTTCAGGATATAGCATTTTTGCCATCGGTACGGAAAATGCCACAATTAAAAATCTCTGACATGAAGTGAAGCCCAAAAAGGCGGGAATTCCCTTGCAGATTTAATCATCTGCACGAATTCTCGCCTTTTTAGTTGAATGGAATTTATGCTTGATGGCTACTCAATACCCCATTGTAAATTTAATCATCCCTAAGGGCTTCCAATTCTTTCTTCCTTGCGGTGATGACCTTTTGCTGCACATCGGCGGGTGCCTCGTCATAGCGTTCGAAAGCCATGGTAAAGCTTCCGCGGCCTTGGGTCATGGAGCGCAGGTCGATGGCGTATTTCAGCATTTCGGAATGAGGGGCCTCGGCCTGAATGGTTTGCTTTTTGCCCACCATTTCCATTCCTAGGATGCGGCCACGGCGTTTGTTCATGTCGCCCATGATGTCGCCTGTATAGTCTTCGGGAACGGTTACGATTATTTTCATTACGGGCTCAAGAAGTGTGGGCTTGGCCTGCATGAAGCCGTCTTTGAAAGCAATTTGCGCCGCCATTTTGAAAGCCAGCTCGGAGGAATCCACAGCATGGTATTTGCCGTCATACAATATGGCCTTTACGCCTACGACAGGGTAGGCGGCTACGGGGCCGGCCTTTACGCTTTCCTGTAGGCCTTTGTCAACTGCGGGGAAGTATTGTTTGGGAACATTGCCGCCGACGACCACTTCTTCAAATACATATGCCTTTTCGATATCGCCGGAGGGCTCAAATTTCATGTCAACGATTCCGTACTGGCCGCCACCACCGGACTGTTTTACAAATTTGCCCTTGACGTCAGATTTGCCCTTGATGGTCTCGCGGTAGGGCACCAGGGGAGTAGCCAAATCAACTTCCATTTTGTAGCGGGATTTTAGCCGGTTGACCAGCACGTCAAGCTGGCCATCGCCGATGGCGTAAATAAGGGTCTGCTTGGTTTCTTTGTTGATAAGAAACTTAAGAGTCCTATCCTCGGCCAAAATTTTTGTGAAGGTAGATGAGAGCTTGTCCTCATCGCCCTTGCCCTTGGCGGAAACGGCCATTGCCAGCAAAGATTCCGGGAATTCGATGGGCTTGCAGGTGATAGGGTTGGCCTTGGTGGAAAGGGTGTCCTGAGTATTTGTGGCGGCGAGCTTTGCAATCGCGCCGATATCGCCTGTACGGATTTCCGACGCCTCAAGCTGCTCCTTGCCGCGCATTATGAACAAGTGGCCGGCCTTTTCGGGTGTGTCCTGATTAGCGTTGAAAATGGGTGTGTCCTTTTTAACCGTTCCGGAATATACGCGGAAAAGACTAAGCCGCCCGACAAAGGGGTCCGAGATTGTCTTGAAAACGAAAGCACAAACAGGGCCAGTGTCAGAGCAGGCTAATGTGATTTCCTCTTCTCCCTTGTTTACGGTGATTTCCTTACACAGCTCGGAGGCCGGGGGCAGCTCCGTTACCAGCATGTCCAAGAGGGGAAGGACTCCGACGCCGGTTGTGGCCACGCCACAAAGCACCGGTGTGATGCTGTCGCCGGCGATGCCCGCTTTCAGGCCTGCGGTCATTTCCTCTGGGGTGAGGGCTTCGTCGCCGAAGAACTTTTCCATAAGAGCCTCGTCGGTTTCGGCGATGGCTTCTATTAAATAGGCGTGGTGTTCTTCATATATGTCCTGCATGTCCGCAGGCATGTCGCAAGGGGTTGCGGTCATGCCATTAAATTTAAACGCTTTGCCGCTGAGGGCGTTTACATAACCAGCGAATTTCCCGTTTTCGGAAAATGGCAGCATCAGAGGCGAAATGCAGCCTCCAAGCCTTTCCTTCATATCGGCCACAACACGATAGAAATCCGCGTGTTCGTCGTCCATTCCGCTTATGAAAATAACCCGGGGCATACCTTGGGAACTTTCACATGCCAGCTCTGTGCCCACCTCAATGCCCGATTTCGCATTTGCCAGAATCAGAGCCGCGTCCGCCGCCCGAAGGGCTTCCTTCACCGCTCCGACAAAGTCAAAATAGCCGGGAGTATCCAAGAAATTAATCTTGCTGTTTTGCCATTCTATGGGAATAATAGACGCGCTTACGGATGAACCGCGCCGGATTTCTTCCGCATCATAGTCCGAAGCGGTGTTGCCGTCTTCCACGCGCCCCATTCGGCTTGTGACCTTGGTGGCGTATAAGGCTGCTTCCACAAGGGTTGTCTTTCCGCAGCCGCTGTGCCCAAGCACTGCCACGTTTCGAATCTCGTTTGCCGAATAAACCTTCATATAATACCTCCCGTTTGTGAATTATCCCAGCCATTATAGTGGGAATCGGCTGGCGTGACAACCATTTTATACGAATTTGAAAACAAGAACAAGATTCAATATAATAAAAGACATTAAAAATGATTAGGCTTCCATGCACGGAGGTTTTTAAGAAAGCTGGTGGTGTCGTGATTAATCTTGTAAAGTTATGTATTTTTGCTTTGATAATAGCGGCGGTGTTGTTTGGTAAGGTGCTGTTGCCGGAACCAGCCGCTGGGACTCCGGCCGTAAGAATCCCTGTACTGGCATATCATTCGGTGATGAGTCGGGAGTTTTATTATCCTATAAATGTGCCCAACCCGTGGATTTTGTCGGAAGAGGTTTTTTACGGGCAAATGCGATTTTTATATGAAAATGATTTTACCACACTGACCGTACAACAGCTCAAGGACTTCTTGTTTTACGGCGGGGAATTGCCGCTCAATCCGGTTATCCTAACATTTGACGACGGGTATTTGGACAACTATTTATTTGCTGCGCCGATACTGCGGCAGTTTGGGTTTACCGCCATGATGTTTTTGATAACCAGCGCGATTTCCGAGGAAACGCCGCAAATGGTAGTCTATCCCACCCAGTTTATGAGTGAGGCAGAAATCATCACGTCTATGGATGTTTTCGAGCATGGCTCCCACAGCCACGATATGCATCGCAGAATCGACGGCCGCCCCGTACTGACCTTTGAAAGCGCGGAAAATATCCGCGCCGACCTTCTGCAAAGCTTCGAAGGTCCGCTGACCTTTAGGACTGGATTTGCGTATCCCTTTGGCGGTTACGGCCCCACAGTCATCAATGTATTAAAAGAAGAAGGCGTTAGATTCGCCTTCTCCACTCATGAGGGTTTTATTTACAGGGACTCAAATCCCTTTGTACTGCCTCGATTTTCTGTCACTTCAGATTGGACGATGGATTATTTCATTCAAATTTTGTACCGCTAGCAGTGAGGCGCGGGCGGCTCTTCGAATTTGATATCCAGCGAATCGCAAACCGGTTTGTAGCCGATTTTTTGATAAATGCTGTTGGAGGTGGGGTTTGACAAATCCGTGTAGAGGGCACAACGGGTGAATCCGCGGCCCAGCACCAACCGGCTAATCTGCGCCACACAGGAGGTGGCGTAGCCATTGCGCCGGAAATATGGCGGGGTGTAAACCATGCCTACACCGCAGACGTTTTGCATTTCCCGTGCGATGCAGGCCATGGTAACGGGAATAC
>WQSB01000206.1 GCA_009788085.1 Defluviitaleaceae bacterium | reverse complement strand
CACCTTTCGAGCCGACGCCCCCGTTGATTTGGACAAACTCACCGCCACAATCATAAAAAACCCCGCCCGTCTGCTGTTTACCATGGCCCAAAACCCGTACATCACAATCCGCGCCTACAAAAACGAAAAGCCCCCGGATGACGGAGGCGTAGCCAGAATCCTCGAAATCCGGGAGCTATTGGCAAGTATAGGTTGAAAGTCCTTATATAGTGCCGGCGCGTTTTAATTCGTCTATAACACGGCCTATGTCTTCTGGCTCCATTTCGGAGCGTAAAGCGGTTATAGCTTCCTCCAAGCTGGCTGCTTTGCCAACTCCAATTTCGCATTGCACCCTCAGCAAGATATGAAGATACCTTCTCTGGAACTTGCTCCAATCAGTATTGGTTGCCATATAATCATCCCTTCCGCAAGCTTTTTATGGTTAATATAGCACAGAAAAAAAACATTGCATAGAATCAATCTTATGACGATATGACTATTGAGAAAACAACGGATTTGCCTCTCAAATATAAGCAGGGACGCAAAAAATCTGGAGGAAGGCAAGATGAGTGCAGTAAATTCATTACATCAAGTAAGCAGAGCGTATCCTATCCCGCCCCATGTTAAAGCCGCCGGGTTTACATCGGTAATGCCCTCACCCGCTGACGCGCCGCTGGCTTTGAAAGAAGATGCCGAGTACCCATTAGCAGCCCAAAAGGAAGTAGGCTACGAGATCCTAATCCAAAAATTCACCACTCAATTTGCAGCAAAGGGCGATTTAATGGCCAAGCAAAGCGAAGAATATTTGCTTGAAAAAGAAATCGTTTCATGTAGTGAAAACATCCCGGAAAATTTGCCCCCCGGAACTATTTTCATCGGTAATGAAGGGCATACAATCGGCCGTACAGCCATGCAAGTAGTAATGGTTGAATACGGTGGCACCCGCTGGGAGGCATTCGTAACCCCGGACGGGGTTTGGATTGCAAAAGAGGGCTGGCAAAGTCTTGAGGAATTTGCTTCGCTTGATACAGCGCAGGGGGTGCCGGGCATACCCGATTCCGTTTTGCTAGACCTGACGTACATCGGAAAAATGCTGCAACATATGCCCCCGCCTCAACTAGTTAATACGGGTGGCGTACGGCACTCCGTCAATGTAATCGTAACGCAGCACAATATCAGTGGTTCATCTGCTGAATCCGGCGTGCCGACAAGTGAAAGCACGCCCTCCTCCACATACGAAATCCTACGCGAGAGCTTACGGCAGATTGCAAACGCCTTTGCCGAAGTACATCAAGAGTTTGGCGGTTCCAGCCAGCATATAGAATCCGCATTTTGGCACATGCTAAGAAATACCCTTGGCTTATCCGCTCACTTGGCAAGGCTCAATTTGGGCGGAGAAAGGGTCGCAAACTTAGATTCAGAAGCCATCAGCCAATTACACACCAACGCCCGCCGTCAACTTGAGTTGTTCGGCGAAACCTTTTTGACAAAATTTAAGCAATATGGCTTAGAAGACGGATTCAATGTTGCATGGGCGAAGCTTAGTTAAAGCTGATTAAGCTGAGAACCGTCCAGCGCAGAGTGGGCCGCACACACAGGCAAAGGGGAGGAGTGTGCGGCCATTTCCTGTGCTGAACGGTTCTCATCTCAATTGACACTAGGGGAAGGAAACGACCGCATTCCTCCCGGCTTCTTTGGCCTCATAAAGAGCCATGTCTGCTTTTTTTATAATTTCGAATAGAGTATCATCGCTTCCGGATTTTGATGCGACACCCAAAGATACAGTGACTTTTATTTCTATTTCTGCCGTGTGAAAAAGGGTAGCTTCTATATTTTTTCTGATTCTTTCGGCAATTTTCAAGACATTTTCCTGACCTACACCCGGAAGAGTTATCGCAAATTCCTCACCGCCATACCTTGCAAAAAGAGTATCTTTTTTCAAAACATAATTTATTCGACTCGCAAATATTTGCAAAACTTCATCCCCGACAGCGTGACCGTAAGTGTCATTTATCGTTTTGAAAAAATCTATATCAATCATGATTAAAGAAAAATCTGTGCCGTTGTTTATGCATACTTGCAGCTCGTTCTCGGCTTCCTCCAGCAAATATCTTCTGTTGCGCACACCGGTCAGCGCATCTGTGTACGCAAGCTCTCGTTGCATGTTATGATTAAAAACACTGGTAAACATTAGCCCGGCAGAAGTAAGGACATCCATTTCATCCTTCGAAAAGGAGCGCGAATTTTCACAATCATGGACAGCAAAAAACCCAACAAGCTCCCCCTCTATAAGCATGGGCAAAACCGCAATGGACACAACACCAAAACTTTTGAAAAACGCTGTCATTTCCGGAGGCAGCTCGGTTATCGGCCCGTTAATGTTATTACCCTTTAACAGCGTATCGTCAAACCACTGCGGATTTTTGTGATATGGGTATATAAAATCAATTCCTTCTTTTTGCTTGCCAAGCTCACTCGCCCAGTTGTATTGCACTACAAAGCATAACTCGCCGTTTATTTCTTTTTGATTCCAAATTTGTGCACGGTCTACGCTCAGCATATTCCCGATAATGCTTATGCCCTTTACAAGCGTACTCATGCGGTTTGAATCACTTGCTGTCAGTAAAGTTTCGGCGGCCCGGTTTACTCCGCCAAGTAATTTTTCACGGTATTTAAGCTCTTCTTGTACTAACTGCATGGCAAGTTCATTTTTCTTAAACTGCGTAACATCCTTGGAATACGTAATAACCAAGTAATCGTCACTTTCGGCATCCTTTACACGTATGCCTTCAGTTTCAAGGTAAATGATATCGCCGTTAAGCTTTCTCTCCTCAAATTCGAATTTGCCGTATCCGTCGCGGAAAATAATATCCAAATTATTGTTGCGGGTCTCAAGCGAAGGTTCCCCACTGGATTGATAATCAGGCAATGACAAGGGGTCCGGGTATAGATACTCATCCTTGGTCTTAAAGCCATAAAACTCCATCGCATATTTATTACAATCAATTATTTGATGATTTTTATTCCAATAATCAATAAGCATAGGCGTAGTGTCAAACACAAGCCGGATACGTTCATTTATTTTTATTTCTTGGTCTTGCTTTAGTTTTAATAATGATTCATTTTTCATTGGAACAGCCCCTTAATAATATGATTATTATGCCAGTGGAACAAAATAATTGCAAGATGGAGGTGTTTGAGATTCTGGACGAGTTAAAAGCCCTGCGCAAACGCATTATAGATGAAGACATAGAAACTCTGCGGGATGCGGCGTTTGTGCTTGAACGGGAGGGAAAGACCTTTCAGCGTGACCTTTTTGAGCGTATCACCGCTATTTTGGACGCAATGAGCCCCAAAAAAACGCCGCACATCCCAAAACCCTTTGACGCAAAACCCCAGCCGGAATATAATCGAAAATACTTCTACGATAAGATAAATCAAATCCGAAGCACCATATCCGACGAGAAAATTAAGCGCGAATTGTATATAATGACATGGGAAATCTCCGACGCCGAGCTGGAAGACCTTCTGTTGCTCTTCCGCGAGGCCATGGTGCGTTTTGCCCAGCGACACAAAAACATCTTCACAGAGCCGCCCGGCATCAGGGAAATTCAATATAATCTCGCAAAATTGGGCATAATGGAGGTAATACCACAAGGCGGCGACGAGTTCGACCCCGCATGGCATTTACATTCGAGCCCACAGAAAACGGGCTTCGATTACCGCATCAGCAAGACAATTCACCCTGGCTACAAGCGCAACGGACGGCGGCTTCTCAAAGCCATCGTGGAAGTATTATAGACAATTACATCGAGAATGGGTTCAGTCATCGCGCAAAAACGCGGCCTACGCAGTCGCGGCTCACGGAAATCAATTTTCATCGGTCTTGGGGGCGCGGACGGTTTCGCTCGCTGCGCGGTTGCCTATGCTCCGCTGGTGTCCCGGGAAAGTGCTGACTCCGCGCTTCTGGAGCGCGTCGCCTAGCCCTTTCGGCCGGGCC
>WQSB01000205.1 GCA_009788085.1 Defluviitaleaceae bacterium | reverse complement strand
AAAAGGCCCATTGCTGGGGTACCCATGGTGTATTGAAGCCAATTTTCCGCCAACTGAACAATTGCCGCCCGGGTAATCGGCGCGGTCAGGGTCATATCAAAAGGCGCGAAGCCCGCGGCCTCGTCTACCCCCCGTTGCGACCATGCCGACGATGCGCGATGCGCAGTCTCAATAGCGTAAGCCTTTGTAGGCAAAAAAATTAACACCGTTAAAACAAGTGTTAATACTAAAATTTTTTTCATGAGTTCCCTCCTCACTTTCCATCACAAGCATATCATGTGTTTATCTTAACTTCAAGAACGCTTGCTTCAATTAATTTTAAAATTTTAACAATATGTTTTTGCGATTTTTGTATTTACAAAATAATACAAATTACTTACAATACGGACTATTGATGCAGCTGCTGAAATCAGTGCTTTGACGAATTTTTGTGTGTGGCGCAGGGTTTTTGCTCGCATGAAATATATAATGCGATTGATGAGTGCTTATCTCCTCATAATAGGCCAAGAAATCAAAATCCATTTAGATATCATGTTTGTAGCTGTAAATAATCAATGTCGTGTACAATTATGTAAGCTGTAGCCAAGGAGTTGCCTGTGTCTCACTCGGAGCAGCCTCTTTACATAAACCTCCGCACAAGAGCAAGTACCCAGCGTATGGGAAGCGGCTCGAATTTTCGGGCTACTTTTTTTAATTCTTTGCGAATGGGGATATGCTGCGGGCAATGTTTTTCACATTTGCCGCAATTATTGCAGCTATGAGGGCTTAGGGGCTTTTTCGTCATAGGCGCGGTGCTGGTCAGATATAAAGTAAACCCCGTGACAAGGCCCTGAGCATATCGCGCGTTGTATGCGGAAAAACATGCCGGAATATTAATGCCCTTGGGGCAGGGGAGGCAGTAATCACAGGACGTACATGGGATTTTATAGGATTTCCTAAAAATCTCCACAACGCCTGCGTAAACGGCAAGTTCTTTATCACTTAACGAACGGGAATTCGCCGCCGCCCGCATATTGCTTTCCATTTGTTTAAGGGAATTCATTCCGCTTAGGACGACGGTTACTTCGGGCTGGTTCCACAGCCACCAAAGGGCCCAATCCGCCGGGGAGGCGTTCGGGTCGGCCTTTGCGAACATTTCCACGGCTTGCTTTGGCAGGCCCGTTGCCAGTCGCCCGCCCAAAAGGGGCTCCATTATTGTCACCATGACGCCTTTTTCCGCGGCGGCTTGCAGGCCCCTTCTGCCGGCTTGGTAATTTTCGTCGTAGTAATTATATTGAATCATGCAGAATTCCCAAGGGTATGAATCCAGCGTCTTGATAAAATCCTCACAGGTTCCGTGATAGGAGAAGCCCACTTGCCGGATTTGCCCGGATTTTTTCTTTTCGGCAAGCCAGTCCTCAATGCCCATTTCGCAAAGGTTCTTCCATTGGCCAAAGGAGGATATGTTGTGCATCATATAATAGTCGATATAGTCGGTTTGCAGGCGATTTAACTGTGTGTTAAAAAGCTTGTCAAAGTCGGTGGGGCTTTTGCACATCATAAGGGGTAGCTTGGTGGCTATATAGACGTCCTTGCGCTTGTTATGCTTTGCCAAAATCCCGCCCAAGGTCACTTCGCTTCCGGGATAAATATACGCCGTGTCAAAGTAGTTTACGCCGCCCTCAATCGCCGCCAAAATCATCCGCTCGGTTTCCGCCTTGTCGCGGAAGCGCATACATCCCAGCCCCAGTACACTCAGCTTGTTCCCATGTTTATCTTCCCGGTACTGCATGACTAAGCCCCCATTTCAAATGTAAAATTCATCAGAGGTGCGTGCTGCTGCGCGCCGTAAACGTCAGTTTCGCGTAAATGGCCCGAGGGGACCGGCCGCGCGATTGTCACCTTTATAGCCTTGGCCGGGTGAAAGTGAACGATTTCCATGATGTCGTCGGGCGAAATATTATACAAGGCCGCAAAGGAGTTTTTGTTTATCACTCCCGCAGCCACAATGCCCTCGTAAATCTCCTGTGTTTTGAACATGATATCAAATGTAAGCTCGTAGGGCCCGGAGTTTTTCGAACGAATCACATCCGCAAGGTTTTTTAAATGGTATTTCATTTCGCACCTCTTTCATTTGAATGGAGCTCTGCTCCAAGCCCCAAAGTAATCATCTCCACCGGGAATAACGCGCAGGGGTCGTCGGTTTCCATTACGTGGTAGATGCAGAATTCGTAGACGTCGCCCATTTTGACATCCGACGGCGAGAAGGGAAACGCTAAATTGCCCGCAGTGGAAATGCGCCCGGGATAGCCATAGTGCAGCAGTGTTGACCGTGCAAAGGAGCAAATCGTATTAGCGGTTTCTTGGGTGGGGGCTACGGCGTCGATAATGATGGCAAGCTCCGACGGCTTCCCGGTGCATGTAATCGGTGTCAGCCCCGCGCCAGCGGCGGTGCTAAAAATGCCCATGACGCCGGGATTGTCTTTGCGCCCGTATATTTTGAAATCAAGGAAGTAATCACCCAGCCCGGTAAAATTGTCCCTTACGCGGGCTTTTACCTTTGGGGTGATGTCGTCGATTTGGGAAATCATCACGGGGTCGGCCACAGCCGCGAAGGAAACCGTACGGCAGCCGACTTTTTTCACACCCTCAAGCTTGACGTTGTAGGGGCTTACGGGATTAAACCGGCTTCCCGACACACGTACCGAGGAGTCGGTTTCCTGAGTGAAAATTGTTTCGCGCAGGTCAAGAATCCCCCCCGGGCCGGGTAGGATATAAGGATTGGTTTTTTCATAAAGGGTGTGGGCAGCCACGGAAAGGGTTGTGCATTTACGCTGTTTTGATAGTGGCTCGACGCGGAAGTAATCCCCTCCAACATATCCGAACATGCAATCGCTGCCGCTGCCGGGGGTGGCGGCAATTGCCGCGCATTCGAGAATTTTGCCCAGGTGTAGCGATAGCCCTTTATCATATCCCCTGTGGAACGCCAACGCCGCAAAGACCACGGGGTCATAGGCCCGCCCTGTGAGAATTACATCCGCGCCTCCGGTTAGGGCTTTTATAATCGGCTCGACACCCATTTGGGCTACAACGTGAACGGCGTCGTCAATGTCCGCCTGAGTAAGCTCCGGCGCGGGGTGAAGAGGTTTAATACCGCCTTTTTGAAGGGCTTCCGAAATTACTTCCTTGGGGATATCGCTGGGGATTACCGCCAGCGAGAAGGTTAATTTCAGCTCGCGGGCGATTTCTTCTATAATTTCCTTGTTCCATTGCAAATGCGGGGCCGCGCCACAGCCTCCCGCCGTGCCAATGATTACCGGAATATTTTCCTTTAACGCCGCGGGAATCATTATGGCCAAGTCACGCTTGACAGCCTCTCGGTCGGTAAAGGAAATCCCCGCGCCCAAGTAATACGGCCCCGGGTCGGTAGAGCCCGCGTCAACCGCGATAACATCCGGCTTGCGCCGCATTCCTTCCTCCCATGAGGTCATAGGAAAGCCGTACCCCAATATTGCCGTTGGGGATAGAATTTTTAATTCACGCATTTCTGCCTCCTCCTAAGAAAGAGGCCGAAGAGCGTTGGCAGGGTCGGCGGAGCGGGGAGTGGGCGCGCTAACACTCGTCGTGGGATGATTGACTCCGGTCTGGCCGTGCCTGTGTCGGTCTGCCTACGCCAGCCTGACGATGGCACTAGCCTTCCCGTTCGTCCCTAATCCTCCCGACTTCGCTAGACACGCGCCTCACTCCCCGCTCCGCCGACCCTGCCAACGCTCTTCGGCCTCTTTCCGAAAGTATAGAATGATTGACCTGAAAATTCAATGACTTTATAAGCCGAACCAAAAATGGCGTATGCTTCTGCATACACCAAAGTTGGGCCAAATATTATAAATACATCGGCGGCCGCCAAAAGGCTATATTAGACTTCTTGCACAACTTCAAAATTTTCGGAGAGGGCTTAGCGAAAGCGGCGCGGCTTGCTGAGCGCACGTAGCGTTTTGCGAAGC
>WQSB01000204.1 GCA_009788085.1 Defluviitaleaceae bacterium | reverse complement strand
CCCCGGCGCGCTGGGGCCCATGGGCGCGGCCAAAAGCGAGGCCGCCATAGTTCTTGCCCAGTCGCGGCTTCTCACCGAACGCCTGGAGATGCTGGGCGCGACGGTTCACAATGTCCGCTATGATGACACCTTTCCTACCTTGCAAGACCGCGTAAATTTTAACCGCCAAATCAAGCCCGACATGTTTATCTCTCTGCACAACAACGCCACCGCAGAAACAACCGACGCCACAAATATTCGCGGCTTTACCGTGTGGTATCGCAATCCCAACAGCCTCCCCGCCGCCGACCTTTTCATGCGCAATATGTATGCCGTCAACCCCGGCACAAACCGCAACCGCGCACCCAATCAGGCCAATTTCTTCGTGGTGCGCCCCACCTGGTCTCCGGCAATTCTGCTGGAAGCCAGCTTCATGAACAATATCCAAGACTTCGCGTGGCTCATCAACGAACGCCGCCAAGTTGACTACGTCTGGGGAATTGTAAACGCTTTGCTGAGATATTACGGATAAAAATTTGGACAGGCGCAAAAAGGCAATTACGAGACTATACTGTATGTATCCAAAACCTTCGGGAGGTAGTACATGCAGTATTATTATGGGGAGAAAAACATTCTCCGCGCGCTGGACGAGGCGGAATTCTGGAAACATCAGGAAGCGGAGCACACGGGGCTGATTCCGGTGGTAACGCCTAATCTCGAGCCTCAATACGTTCAACGGCTGGAAGCTTTTGGCCTCGAGTTCAACAACATGAACGCCGAGGCGCAGAAATTTATCACCAGCATCACCCGCTCAAAAGGCATGATAGACCATGAGCTAAAGGCGCAAATGTTAAGCTTTCTAAACGCCTGCGTCGAGCAAAGTAAGGCTTTCATAAATCTCATGACCGAAATGCTTCAAAACAGCCACGCCGTTCGCGCTAACGCAACCTCACAAACCGTGCTTAACCACATGATACGCGAATCGCAGTATTTCATCGGCATCGAACAGCTTATGGTGTAACGGCTCTGCAAAATAGGCCGCCCTGCCCTTTTCCACGGGGAAGCCGTCTTACTAACGGCATTGGGCACCGGGAGTGCACCTAGCTGAAAAACCCCCGTGAAGTGCGAAGAATTTGCGAGCAGGGCGGCACATGACGACATTAGAAAAGGCGAGAATTCGCGAAGATGAAAATCTTCGAGCGAATTCCGCCTTTCTTTGTCGTCCCAGCCGACACGGCCGCGAGCAAACGTAGCAATCACGAGGGTTTTTCAGTTAGGCGCACTCCCGGTGCCCAATGCCGTTAGCAAGACGGCCTCCTTTTCCACACGGAAATCAATTTTCATTCGCCTTGGGGGAGTGGCCGGTTTCGCTTGCTGCGCGGTTGCCCATGCTCCGCTGAAAGCCGGCCACCCCCCCCAAGACGAATGAAAATTGATTTCCGTGCCTTTTCCACGAAAGTATTTGAAGCTTTTACAAAAGTATGATAATCTTTCCGGGAATGTATCAAACTCATAGATAGGAGCGGGATATATGTCCAGTGTAGCAGAGCAGCCCACGAATCAACCAACCGAAGAGGAAATTTTGGAGTATCTGTTTCCAAAATCGTTTCGCTGTCCTGTGTGTGACAAAGAGTTTATGGATTTCATCATCAAAAAATCCAAGCTTAAATCCGTCGACACCGACACGGACTTTATGACTACTTATAAGGATATCGACCCCAACCAATACGATGTTCTGTTTTGTACGCTCTGCGGGTATGCGGCGTTGAGCAGTTATTTTGAAAAAATCACGGCCCGCCAGCAGGCAATGATACGCGAGAAAATTTCACCGAATTATAAGCCGATGGAATTCCCCATGCCCCTGTCGAAGGAGCATATAATCCACCGCTTCAAGCAGTCGATTCTTTGTGCCGCCGCAATTGAGGCCAAGGCTAGCCAAAAGGCCTTTATCAGCCTTAAGCTGGCGTGGGTTCTACGAAAAATGGGGCAAAAGGAGCTGGAAAAACGCTTCCTTAAGGACGCCCTTGAGGGCCTGAAAACAGCTTTCACCGCCGAGCGTTTCCCTCTTGGGAACATGGACGAGGCCTCGGCCAAATATATCATAGCCGACTTGGCCCGCCGCACAGGTGACCTAGGCGAGGCAATGCGCTGGATAGGCGACTTGGTTGTATCAAGAGGCTTGCCCGGTTCGCTGAAAGAACGCGCCTCAAATTTAAAAGAGATGATAAAAGAAGGAATAACCACATAAGGAAGGGTGAATCAATATGAACTTTTTAGAAAGCATAAAAAAACGAGCCAAGTCACAGCCTAAAACAATCGTACTGCCGGAATCTACCGAGCCGCGTACTTTAAGGGCCACGCAGCAGGTTCTTGCAGAAGGGCTGGCCAAAGTCATTCTGGTTGGCGACAAGGCCGCAATCGAAGCGGCGGCAAAGGCCGAAAACGCCGATATTTCCCGTGCGGAAATCGTAGACCCCGCATCCTACGGTGGATTCGAATCCCTTGCAACAAAGCTTTACGAATTGCGCAAGGCCAAGGGCCTCACCATGGAAGACGCTTCAAAGCAGCTTCGCGAAAACCCAATCGCGCTGGGCTGTATGCTGGTTAAGGAAGGTTTGGCCGACGGCATGGTGGCCGGAGCAGTCCATTCCACACCGGATGTATTGCGTCCAACTTTGCAAATTTTAAAAACAGCCCCCGGCATATCGCTGGTTTCGTCCTTTTTTGTGATGGTCGTACCGGATTGCGAATATGGCAAGGAGGGCGTTTTTCTGTTTTCCGACTGTGCATTGGTGCAAAACCCCAATGCAGAAGAGCTGGCTTCAATCGCCCAAAGCTCTGCAAACTCGTACCGGACTCTGCTGGGGGATGAGCCCGTTGTGGCATTACTCTCCCACTCCACAAAGGGCAGCGCGAAACATGCCGATGTGGATAAGGTGGTAGAAGCCGCAAAAATTCTTAAAGAAAGAGTTCCCACGCTAAAGGCCGACGGTGAATTCCAGCTTGACGCGGCAATTGTGCCCAAAATAGGTGCAAGCAAAGCCCCCGGAAACGAAGTCGCCGGAAAAGCCAATGTAATCATCTTCCCCGACCTTGACGCCGGAAATATCGGATATAAATTAGTAGAGCGTCTGGCCAAAGCCGAAGCCTACGGCGCAATCACCCAAGGCATCGCCAAACCCGTAAACGACCTGTCCCGCGGATGCAGCGCGGAGGACATCGTAGCAATCGTAGCAATCACCGCCGTTCAGGCCCAATGAATGAATAATTCAAAGCAAAGTAGCGCGTACATGCATTGTGGTGAACGAACGAGCGTGTTGCGAAGCAACAGCGGTGAGTGAACCGTTTACAATGCATAGTGATACTTTGTTTCCGAAAGTTCATTCATTTTCAAAACGTCTATACAAATAAAAACCGGAGGTAACTTCACTATGTATGTATTAGTAATAAACGCAGGCTCGTCGTCATTAAAATATCAATTGCTGGACATGAGCAATGAAAATCTGCTGGCAAAGGGCATCTGTGAGCGTATCGGCATCGACGGACGCTTGGTTCACGAGCTTCCCGGCAAGCCCAAGCATGAGGCGGACAAACCCATGCCCAACCACGGGGCGGCAATTGCCATCGTATTGGATACACTCACAGACGCCAGCCTTGGCGCAATCAAGTCAAAGGACGAAATTAAAGCCATCGGACATCGTGTGGTTCACGGTGGAGAGGACTTTAGCGACTCTGTTTTAATCACCGATGAGGTTATGGAGGCACTAAAAGTCAACAGTGACCTTGCGCCCCTTCATAATCCGGCCAATATTACGGGCATCCGTGCATGTATGGAAAATATGCCGGGCGTGCCGCAGGTGGGGGTATTTGATACCGCTTTCCATCAGACCATGCCAGCCAAAGCCTATCTCTATCCCATTCCGTATGAAATGTACGAAAAGCATAAAATCCGCAAATACGGATTCCACGGCACAAGCCATAAATTTGTATCCGCCCGTGCCACAGAAATGTTGCAAAAACCCGCCAAAGATTT
>WQSB01000203.1 GCA_009788085.1 Defluviitaleaceae bacterium | reverse complement strand
CTCAGTAGGGGCTCTGCCCCCACGCCCCCGCCGCTCCGGTCGGAATGAATCCGACCTATGCTTCCTCTCAGTAGGGGCTCTGCCCCCACGCCCCTCGTCTACGGAGATATGTGGTCTATTGTAACTGCCGCTTGCCCGTCCGCCCATTTGACAGTCAGGGCGTCGCCGGGTGTCAGCCGGCCTACGGATGTTATCGTGTCGCCGTTTTTGTCATGTACCAGCGCGTATCCCCGCTTGAACACAGCGTATGGCGATACTTTTTCCAAAAGGGCTTCCTTGTGAGCCAGCCCCTGCCATTCCTTAAAAATTCTGTCCTTGGCGTGACGGTTCAGCCGGGAGGTCAAAGCTGCGGCGTTGTTAAAGCGCGTGCGGATGCCCCCGATTAAATTTTCATTAAGCTCGTCGTACAGGGTTTTAACATCACCGAGAACTTGCTCTTGGTCGTAGACAGCTATTTGTGCCGCCGCCGTGGGAGTGGGTGCGCGCGCGTCCGCCACAAAGTCCGTGATTGTAAAATCCGTTTCGTGGCCTACGGCGGAGATTACCGGAATTTTCGAGTCCGCAATCGCCCGCGCCAGAATTTTCTCGTTAAAGGCCCGGAGGTCTTCCATTGAGCCGCCGCCTCGCCCGAGGATTACTACATCGGCTTTGCCCCATTCGTTTACTTCCCGTAAAGCGCGAACCAAGTCGGCTGCCGCATCTTCACCCTGCACCAACGCCGGGGCGATAACAATTTTTACGGCGTGGTTGCGCTCGCGTATTATTCTAATAATATCCTGAACAGCCGCGCCCGTGGGGCTGGTAATTACCGCGACACATTTTGCAAACCGCGGCAACGGACGCTTCCGGGCGGGGTCAAACAGCCCTTCTTCTTCCAGCTTTTCACGCAGCTGATTAAACGCCAGCTGCAAGCCACCTACCCCTGCCGGCTCCAGATACTCTACATATAATTGGTATTGTCCGGACTTTTCATACATGGAAAGCCGCCCGAATGCAATTACTTTCATGCCGTTCTTTGGCGCAAAAGCCAAATCCCCCGCGTGGCCCTTAAACATTACGCCGCTAATCGCCGCCTCTGCGTCCTTCAGCGTGAAATACAAATGCCCGGAGGAATGGGCGTTAAAATTAGAAATCTCGCCCTCAATAAACAACCCTGCCAGAAGAGCGTCGGACTCCAGCATTTTTTTTACATACCGGTTCACTTGGGTTACGGTGAAAACATGGCGATTCATCGCTTACTTCCAATCTCACGGGACACATTGCCTAGGACGCCGTTTATAAACGCCGGTGATTCGTCCGAGCCGTATTCCTTTGCCAGCTCCACAGCCTCGTTTACCGCCGCACCCAAGGGCACGTCGGGCTCGCACAGCATTTCATATATGGACAGACGCATCAAAGCGAGGTCTACTTTGTTTAAACGGTCAATTGTCCATTCCCGCAGAAAATTCCCTATGACTTGGTCAAGCTCGTTTTGACGGTCGAAAACACCCCAGACTGCGCGGTCGATGTATTCCGCGTCACGTCCGCTCGGGCGTTCCCCGGCCTCCAATGAGTCGTAGTATTTGACTTTTGCTTGCGCTAAAGCTTCTACCGTTGCCTCCGGATAAAACGGCAGCTGGAACACCACGCGAAAAGCGTGGCGGCGAGCGTCGCGGCGGCTCATACCTTGCGTTGCTTTATGCCGATTACCGCGCTCACGCTTACATTGACTTCCGCCACATTAAGCCCCGTCATCGTTTCAATGGCGGATTTCACCCGCTGCTGGACCTCCGATGCCACCTCATGGAGCTTCGCGCCCATTCGCATTGTGATTGCCAAGCCCAAGGTCACGGTTTTGTCCGCCACCGCTACGTTAATTCCCTTGGCGAACTGCTTGCGCACGGCCTTTGGTGTAGATTCGCCCTGAAAATACCCCGCCAGCCCTGCTACACCTTCAACCTCCAATGCTGCTGTGCCCGCTATCCGCGCCAGCACCTCGTCGGCAATGCGCACGACTCCGCCGCTTTCTTTTTTTATCTCTGTCATGGCTACACACCTTTCTTAGAAAAAATCCATTTCCATACCCTATCGGATTATAACAAAGAATGGGAATTTTGCAATATTCTAATATTTTAGGCACGGAAATCAATTTTCAGCCGCCTTGGGGGAGTGGCCGGCTTTCAGCGAAGCTGATTCGCGTTGCCGCATAGCGCATTAGATCCGTGTGTTTTAGGGAGCAGCGATACCTGATGGTATCGCAGAAAGGATGAGCATGTTTGACGCATTATCAGCTGACATTCGTTACGCTCCCAATGTCACAAACCGAGAAGCAGAAAGAATTAATAATACATAGACAAAAACAATTTGACAAAATGCGACAATAACCCGCGAGTTCGCATTCTTCCTTATGTATATGATTTATGGCGGATTTGACAATAACGTCTGGAATCGTATAATGCACGCGGAGGCTTTAACCGTCGAAGATATGGTTTTTAGCGACAATGACCAGATTTCCGGCGAATATATCTATGCCATAGAGCGATTATTCCACCTTGGTATCGTGGAAGGGCTTGCAACTGGAGAGATGGCCAATATGTAATAATAGCCGTGATGGGCGCGGCCAGCCAAAGTTTCATGATGGCTGTAGGTTACGAGGAATTTGACATACCCTGTGAAACTCACTGGCTGCTGTATTTTTCCGAATGGATGAACATGAATTTTTACGTAACTGCTGAGCCTGTGGCTGAATTCGGTTTTTACAGAAATGTTCATCTAAGCGTAAACCGTGAGCCGGGTGCGGCCATAGGAGAACTTCGTGTACTGCTTGCCGATGGCTGGCATAGATTGGGACGAATTTATTTAGGTGATGATGAGCCATCACCAATTGCAAAAGGGCTGGCATTTAGGGACATACACACGGAGTTTGGGATATGCCCCCGCTGCGGAGAATCCCGCAGTTGCATAACCAGAGAGCCGGAAGTGGTGACTCATCATCAGCACACAGTAGAAATGCGCGAAAATCAGAGACATGTTCTGTTTGATACGGTTATGCCCGTTGAGGGCGAACGTGTTTACCTGGTTGAATTTCCGTCCGGCGAAGAGATGTATTTGACCTATCGCACGGCCGTGGCATTCTTTGGTCAAGATTTCGCCACCGCAATGGTTGAAGCTGTGGCAGATGTAACAATCAGCCCGCATGGAATAGAGCCATTTGGAATAATAACCGCAACCTTCGTAGTCGGAGGTGCTATCCTTCGAATCCGTAAAATAGCACTTGTTATTACGCGCATTGGTGTTTTAATCAGCCCTGCACTACCCGCGCAACCAATTACTATTGTGGATGGCAGCTGGACACTCCCCACGCACATATTAGAATTTCCAGCCCCCAGCATTGAGCAGGTATGGCCAGCACCCCCTATCGTTGTTCTTACAGACGATGATATTAGAAGGATAATCAACATCATTGAAGCTGACCTTACAACCACTATGAGCCAGCCACGGACAGAGCAACGTGGCACGTATTCATTGTATTTGGTTAGAGACCCAAATGTAATAAGGGCTGGAAGTGGAAACCCAGCTGCTATAGCATTTAACGTAAGGGATGTTATCTATGTTGGGATAACAAGGCAGACTCTTGACGCAAGACGAAGACAGCATAATTACAACCCATTGCGTGTCGATTGGGAATTAGAGTTGGTTGAATCCGGAATTCCAACAAGGGTAGCGGCGTTAATAAAAGAGCAAGCGTTAATTTCAACTTTTACTACACAGCTTGTAAATGACTATCGGGCCAGAGCCCCTGAAAAGCTTAATCGTGCAGCCGAGCAAAGGGCTATTATCAATCTTAGTTTGCGGCTTGGGATTCCAAGAGAAGACCTTCAACGATTTCGGACTTTCCTGGAAAGAGGTCCGCGCCCTTAAATGTAGAAAAGAGGAGAGGTGAACCATGGGAGCATGGGGAGTAGGCATATTTGACGATGATACTGCCTTGGATATAAAAGGAGAGTATCGGGCTTTATTGGCATTTGGTGTGCCGGAGGATGAAGCCTATCAG
>WQSB01000202.1 GCA_009788085.1 Defluviitaleaceae bacterium | reverse complement strand
CTCTTTACCTACACACCCTTGAGCTACTCACCATCTAAGAGAGGATGACCTGTATGAAAAAGGAATCTATTGAAGTGCTTTTTACTGCGGATGAAATTTCCCGCAACCTGGATACCCTCGCCCGTCAAATCGAAAATGACTATTTGGGGCAAGAGCTTGTGATGGTCAGCGTGTTGACCGGCAGCATGATGTTTGTGTCTGACTTGGCGCGCAAAATAGACAACAACAAGGTGGATGTTAGGATTGACATAATATCCGCGTCAAGCTATGGGCTGGGTACGGAATCCGGCGACAGGGTTAATATAAACCTTGATACAAGGGAGCATTTGAAAGGCAGAAATGTAATGGTTGTCGAAGACATTGTAGATACGGGAAAAACACTTAACTTTATTACCTATCTTTTGAAATATCACCAGCCCAGCAGTGTAAAAATTTGTGCGTTGCTTAACAAGCCAAGCCGCAGAGACCCTGCGCTAAAAGATTTGAAAATTGATTATTTGGCTTTTCCTTCAATTGAGGATTATTTTGTTGTAGGTTATGGATTGGATTGCGCACAAAAATATCGTAATTTACCATATGTAGGCATATTGTCATTCGAGGAATGAAAGGAAAATTCTTATGAGATATACCGGGACATTGGCAAGGGGTATCCGTTTGCCAATCATCAAGCAAGGGGACGATTTAGCGGAAATAGTGGCCGATTGCGTGGTTGGCGCGACAGAGGCAGAGGGCTTTGTATTACGTGACAACGATGTTATTGGTGTGACGGAAGGAGTTGTTGCGATATCACAGGGGAATTACGCCACTTTGGAGCAGTTGGCCGAAGACGTGCGGCAAAAATTTCCAAGCGGTGAAGTGGGCGTAGTGTTCCCATTGATGTCTCGCAACCGGTTTCTTAATATATTAAAAGGCATCTCAAAGGGAGCGGACAAAGTGTATGTGCTGCTGTCATACCCCTTCGACGAGGTAGGCAATCCCATCATGGATATTAACAGATTTGATGAGGTTGACGACACTCTGAAAATGCTGGAAACGAAGCCCGTTCTGGCTTCAAGGTTTGAGCAGGAAGCCGGCGTGTTTCGGCATCCGTTTACGGGTATGAATTATATTGAGATGTTCCAGTCCGTAGGGGAACACGTCGAAGTGTTTATTTCCAACGACCCGCGAGACATTTTGCTCCTGACCCCTCATGTGTTGGTGGGGGAGGTCCATGCGCGTTTCCGCACAAAAAAAAGATTGCAAAAAGCGGGGGCAAAATCGGTGTTTATGCTGTCAGATATTTTAGCTTCAAGCGTGGCGGGCAGCGGTTTTCATCCGGAATACGGTGTGCTGGGCTCGAATTTTACATCCCAGGGGAAACTGAAATTGTTCCCAAGGGATTGTGATGCTTTTATTGAAGCGGTGCGGGATAAAATTAAACAACGTACAGGCGTTCGGATAGAAGCCATGGTGTATGGCGACGGCGCGTTTAAAGACCCTGCCCATGGGATTTGGGAATTGGCCGACCCGGTGGTCTCGCCGGGATATTCGGAGATGCTGGGCGGTCAGCCCAATGAAATTAAATTAAAATACGTGGCCGACCAAGAATTGGCGGGCTTGTCTGATGATGAAAAGGAGCAAGCGTTAAAGTCGATGATTCGTAAAAAAGGTGAAGCGAGTGCGAAAGCGGGCAGCTTTGACTTGGGCACTACGCCGCGCAAATATGCGGATTTAGTGGGCAGCTTATGTGATTTAATCAGCGGCAGCGGCGACAAGGGGACACCGGTTGTATTGGTACAGGGGTATTTCGATGACTACGCAACTCAATAGACCGCAGTTCATTGTGCTGGAAGGATTGGACGGCAGCGGAAAATCCACCCAGGCGAAGCGGCTTGCTGGAAGGCTGTATGATTTGAATATCCCACGGTTTTACGCCCGTCAGCCAAGCACCAACGCAGTGGGCCAGTTGGCCCGTATGGCGACAAAGGGCGATTTTCCGTTGGAAAATGAAGCCATCGCATTGCTTTTCGCGGCGGACAGACATCAGCATTATTACGAAAAAATCGCTCCGGAGCTGGAGCGGGGCAACTATGTAATTTGTGACCGTTATTACTATTCCAACATGGCCTACCAAGGTACGGACGCCGCCGCGATGGAGCGTGTTATCGCATATAACCAAGCTGTTATGACAGCTTCGGCCAAAAGGCCGGATATTGTCTTTTTTTTGGATGTTCCGCCGAAGGAATGTATGCGCCGCCTATCCCAGCGTTCGGATATCAGCATTTACGAGACCTTGCCACGCCTTGAACAAATGCGCGAACGCTACTTCGCTGCTTTCGAACGCTTGAAAAAAACCGACCACATAGTAATCATCGACGCTGCGGACAATTCTCACGAAAGCGTCGCCGCCCAAATTTGGGCACATCTGAAAATAAGTGAATAAAAATTACCCGCCTCGTAAAGTATAGTCATTGACTACAAAGCGAGGTGGGTTTTTTTATGGACATACTACGAATTTCAGTAAAAGTAATATTTTTGACGCTATGCGCGATTTTTATGGGCGAAACAACGGTCGAGGCGGCGGCCATGCCTCTTTCCCGGCGGATAATCGTTTTGGATGCGGGACACGGCGGATGGGACCCGGGAATGGTGCAGGGCAAAACCGAGGAAAAGCACATAAATCTCAGCATTGCCAAAAAGCTGCAGACATTTTTGGAGCAGGGCGGCGCGACGGTAATCATCACACGGGTAGACGACTCCGACCTGTCCAAAAGTAAATCAGGCGACATGCACGCCCGCCGTACAATAGCCAACACCAGCCACGCGGATATCTTTGTAAGCATACACCAGAATGCTTTCGCCAGCTCAAGCGTTCACGGCGCGCAGGCTTTCTACTTTAACGAATCCGACAACAGCCTGAAGCTGGCAACCTTCGTACAAGACCGTCTGCGCGAATTCGCCGACCCCGGCAATAAATTCAAACCCAAGGCCAACAGCAATTACTTTGTGCTAAAGCAAACACAAATGCCCGCCGTTTTGGTAGAATGCGGATTCTTAACCAATTCCTCCGAACGCAGCCGCCTAAAGAGCGAGGAGTACCAAGAAAAAATAGCCTGGAGCATTTATCTTGGAATAGTTGACTACTTTAACGCCGAAAGCCCAAACAATGAAAACGCCACGGCATTCTAAACCTCAAATTCCAAGGCGGGTCATGAGGCCGCTGTGTTTTAATAGCAAAATTCTAAAACGGACATACAATGAACTATCTGGGACAATAAGGAGAAAATCCGTGTTCGATACACATTTATCCACTGTGCTTTCGGGTACGCTGTTTAGAAAACTGTTTAACAATGAACAAATCACCCTGTTTGAGTTTAATTTTCTAACCAGTGTGCTCATAAACAACAATGTTCCATTTGACACTGCTTTTGCATCTGGCACAAGAAAAAACCCTGCATCCATGCAACTTACCATCCACATAAATCCTTCGGCAACACTGGTGCTGGTTGTCTCTCTTGAGCCCGGTTCTTCGGTGTTCTCGCCTAGTCCTTAGAAAATACTTGATTTGCTTCCATAAATATGTTAGAGTTTGTCAAAAGGGCTGTCTTAACGGACGGCCCTAAACCTTGCGCATTATGATTTCTAAGAATGCGCCACAGACCAGGAGGTGCAAGATGAACAAGTATGAAATGGGCGTGGTTGTGAGAGCCGATTTGGAAGAGGAAAACTTCCGCGCCGAAATGGAGCGTGTCAAAGGTCTTATTGAACGCTTTGGCGGAACCATCGAAAAGGTGGATGAATGGGGGCGTCGCAAGCTGGCGTATCCGATTATGAAGCTGTCCGAGGGCATGTACACCTTTATCACCTACACATCGGAGGGCGAAACGCCCCGCGAGGTCGAAAGCCGTCTTAATCTGATGGAAAGCGTGTTGCGTTATCTGACGATTTGCAAAGACGAAGACGATGCCGCAGCTGCTCCCCCGGCTGCCGCAAAGCCTGCGGAAGTCAACCCCGAGCCAGTAGCCGAACCCGAGCCGGCCCCCGTCGCGGAAGCTG
>WQSB01000201.1 GCA_009788085.1 Defluviitaleaceae bacterium | reverse complement strand
GCAGCTTTATCCGGGTCTTGCATATACAAAACGCTTCCGGCTAACTGTTCAGCCGAGCTTGTTTTCCCGCACCACTTTGGCCCTTCAATAAGAACAGCTCCTTTAGCACGTAAAAACAACTTCAATTTTTCATCCGAAATCCGGGTTAAGTAGTTTGGATTCACAAAATTACCCTCCCGCACAAATGCAGTCCCAACAAGGATTATAATGACATAATAGCAAGAAGTTTATGATTTATCAAGTATTTGCTTTTTGAATTGGCGAATTGTCGCTTTATGTTTTGGCAGTATCTCGCTTTATATTATAGACGGGCATCCTTATCTGCTCGGCACACGTATATTTTAGCTTATATCCCATCCCACGTTGTCAAGGCACTCGTCCAGAGGCACCGCCTTGCTTTCCAATATAGATTCCTTCATACCGTGTATGGATTGCAGGTAAAGTGTCTCTAGCATTCCATACCATTCGTCTTGGCTTACTAGTATTGCCGCACCATCATCTGTGGCAATGGATATGGTATCGCCTTGTCTAATGACTGTATCAAGAATGGTTGTAAAATTCCTCTGCGCCGCAGTTGCGGTCATATGGCTCATGGCGCACTTCCTCAAGACCATTACAAAAAGCTATAGCAAAAGCAAAAATCCGAACCCCTCGCCTATAAGTTTTACCTCCGGCTTATGATTCGGATTATCCGTTATCTTTGCGGTTGACAGGACTTGAACCTGCAAGAGTAAATACTCACTAGAACCTGAATCTAGCGCGTCTGCCAATTCCGCCACAACCGCGAACAGCGAAGCCGATTATACAGTGGCATCAAAACCCTGTCAAGTCAGTGAGCGTCCGTCCTTCTACGCCCACCACATCTGCGCGGGTTGTTCATACATAATCATGGGCTTCAGGAAAGCGATAGCCTTTTCGAGCCCCTCTTCGACGGACATGAGGCCGTCTTCGTGTTCGATGCTGATTGCACCGTCATAGCCGATTGCGCGAAGAGTGGACAGAATTGCTCTCCACTCGGATTCGCCGTGGCCGTAGCCGACGGTTCTGAAAACCCAGCCTCTGCCGATGAAATCATTGTAACTGGAGGTTTCCAGCACGCCGTTGACGGCGGTGTTAAAGTGGTCAACGCGAGTGTCCTTGGCGTGGAAATGGTGAATCGCGCCCTTCATGAATTTGAGGGCCTCGACGGGCTTAATGCCCTGCCAGAACAAATGGCTGGGGTCAAAATTCGCGCCGATGGCCGGCCCGACGGCCTCACGCAGCTGCATAAGGGTGCGCGGATTGTAAACGCAAAAGCCAGGATGCATTTCCAGCGCGATTTTGCTGACGCCGTATTCGGCGGCAAGGGCGACCGCCTCCTTCCAGTACGGGATGAGAATATCGTCCCACTGATATTTTAGAATTTCCATAAAATCCGTCGGCCAGGCACAAGTCACCCAGTTGGGATATTTTGCACCGGGAAAATCGCCGGGGCAGCCGCCAAAAGTAATGACTGTGTCCACGCCCAATTTTTGCGCAAGCTTGCAGGTGTTTATAAAGTCTTCATGGTCCTTGTCGCGGAGTTCTTTGTTGGGATGGACGGGATTTCCGTGGCAACTGAGGGCACTGATGCTCATGCTAAACCTGTTCAGTAGGCCCTTTAATTCCTCAATAATTGCGGGGTTTTCCAACGCTGTCACCGGGTCCAGATGAGTCGTTCCCGGACAGCCACCCGTGCCAAGCTCCACGGCTTGCACGCCCAGCCTGGCCAAATATTCCAACGCCTCCGCCAAAGGGCGGTCATATAACGGAACTGTTAAAACGCCTAATTTCACACTAATGCTCCTTTCACGACTGTGAAGGCTTCATGTCAGAGCCTCCTTAAAAAGTAACCAGTTTCCCGGTTTTAGCGGATTTATAAATTGCTTCGAGAATTTCCGTAACAACGCAGGCCTGCTCCGGCAGAACGGTTAGCGGTGCGCCCTTGGTAACGGCATTGATAAAGGACATTTGCTCATCAAAAGTGTGGTCGTCCCCCGAGGGGTCGTAGAAGGGCACGCCCTCACCACCGATTTGTGGCTTGTTAATATAAAGCCGTCCAAAATCATCGCCGTTTATGCGCACACCGTCGAACATGTCCGCGCCTCCCTTTGTGCCGCAAATGGTGGACTTGGCCTCGAAGCAGTCAATCATGTTCAACGCCCAACTGGATTCCAGCGAAATCGTCGCACCGTTTTCCATGGTGATAAAACCAAAAGCGGAATCCTCCACGGTGAATTCCTTGGGATTCCACTCGCCGAAAGCGTTGCCGCAAACGCCGTTGCCGTTCAATTTTTTGTAGACATTTCCCATTACGGATTTTGGCTTGTAGTTGTCCATGAACCATAATGTTAAATCCAGCGCGTGGGTGCCGATGTCAATCAGCGGCCCGCCGCCCTGCTCCTCCTCGTTGAGAAAAACGCCCCAGGTAGGCACTGCGCGGCGGCGAAGCGCGTGGGCTTTCGCGAAGTAAATTTCGCCAAAGTCGCCTCGCTCGGCGGCCTGCTTAATATGCTGGCTTTCCGCGTAAAAGCGGTTTTGGTATCCGATTGTTAAAATCTTGCCTGTGCGCTTGGCCGCCTCAACCATGGCGCGGGCTTCTTTTGAGGTTTTGGCCATGGGCTTTTCACACATAACATGCTTACCGGCCTCCAGCGCGTCTATGGTAATGAAGGAATGGGATTTATTCGGCGTAAGCACATACACGATGTCAAGACTCGCGTCTTGCAGAAGCTTCCTGTAATCGGTGTAGACTTTCGCGTCCTTCGCGCCGTATTCCTTGAAAGCTTTTTTCGCCCGTGCCTCAATGATGTCGCAAAAGGCCACCATTTCTACCAGGCCCGTCTTTTGAATGTTGGGCATGTGCTTGCCCTCTGCGATGCCTCCGCAGCCGATTATTCCGGCGCGGAGCAAAATTTTTTTAGCCATTTAAATCTTCCCTTTCAAATGCAAATAAAACCAGCGCGATATCGTCGCCGCTACCCTTGTCAGAGGATTGACGCAGCCACGCGGGTAGCTCGTTTTCGATGTACGCCAGCCCCTCTTCCTGCAAAAGCTTATAAATATCCGAACCGGCCTTGAGAAATCCCGCGTTATTTATAAATCCGTTGGCGTAGCCGTCGGTGGAAAGCATGAACATGGGCGCGCCGTCAGCGGGATTCCACGGGATAATTTGTGTGCGGACGTGCCGCCAAGCCTCGGCAAGGCATAAGGATTCCGTATCCTCGCCCACATTTGATGAGGAATCGGCCTCGGCCAGAACCGCCCGCGCAGAGCCGTCGGCATCAATCATAAGGATATTCCCGTCGCCGATTTGCAGCGCGAAAACAAAGGAATCCGTAGCCGCCAGGGCCAGAAGTGTTGTGCCGTAAAAAGTATATGGAAATGCTTCCGGCGGCTCGGGTTTGTCACGCCCTTTTTTCTCGTGAATTTCTCTGACCGCGTCCTTCCAATTGGCCTCAATTTGCTTGGGAAGCCAGATATCCTTGTGGTCGGACAAATTGGGAAGCATCTTTTCCAGCAGCTCTCCTGCCACACTGACCGCCGCCGTCGCGCCATCGTCACTGTAGGGGCAGGACTCGCTTCCGTGTCCGTCGGCAACGCAGGCAATCGCAAACCTGGAATTCGGAGGCGACAGATACAGCGCGTCCTGACAGGGCTGCTCCTTGCGCAAATGAATTGCCCCGGTAACGACACTTCCGACGGTTTTCCAAACTCCAAGCTGCCCATCCGTCTTCGAGACGGATAATCCGCCATTCGTACATTTAAGCGGTGATGCCCGTCGCCGCTGGCGACTACCAGATTTCGTCATCGTCATCGGCCGTGGCTATGGGAATGGCGTTGATATCCACGCCGGAGGAGCTGTCTCCCAGCATCGGCGCGGAAACATTTTTTACAACCGTTGAAGCCCATTTGATGAATTTGACAAGCAGCTGCGGGTTTTTGGCCTCTAATACCAACTCCTTGTTTCCGGCGAATTGCTCCAAAACGCTGAGGTCAACGTCTTTGCCGATTGCGATTGCGATGCGCA
>WQSB01000200.1 GCA_009788085.1 Defluviitaleaceae bacterium | reverse complement strand
GGAAGCAACGCACGGCGATGTGCCCGAACGGAAAGCGCGTCGTGAATGGCTTGGATACGCTCGTCCCCCTCGCTTCTTACAGCCTCGGCCAAGGCATAAACCTCCATAAGAACGGTAATTCGTGCATCTGCCGAAAAGTTCAGATACTCAAAGCGTTGGTCTGCATATCGGGGCCAGTCCCCGCTTACGATTTCGATGAATTGGATGGCGTGGAAGCCCTCATGAACCAACAGGCGAATAATAGCATCCATATGGTATGTTATGATGTACTCCATTCCCGGCTCCCATGCCATCATTCCCCATGTTAAACCGGCAAAATCCGTAATGGTGTGGCTGATGAATACATGGCCGGGCAAAATGCCGACATAAACGCCGCCCATCGGATGAAAATTGCCCTCCGGGTCGGGCATATTTGTCACGGCATGGCGGGTTAGCGGGTCTGCAATCATCAGCGGAGCGTGCAAGTGGAAGCCCCATAATTCCCCGGCATCGGCATCCCAAAGAGCCGCTGTCTCCGCCAATAAATCTGCGGCTATATCCAGTGGGATGGATGATTCAAATTGAACGACAGGCACATCAACGGCAAATATTCTTACAGCGTATTCATATGGAATCCATAATGTGCCGTCCTCGATAAATCCGCCAACGGCATCCACCCGGACAATATATGTATTTCCGGACGCAAAGGTAATGTTGACGGAGTGTGCCAGGCCGTCCCATTCCACGGCGGCATTATTGGCATAGGCCGTTAAACGTAGTGGGACAAAGGCTTCACCCTCAAAAATTCTTTGCGGCACATCGGCCCATGTGCCGGCGATTGCTGGCACGGATACAACCAAAGACAGCAACAAAACCGCAATCAGTAACTTTACTTTTCTCATAAAACTCTCCTTTTTTCATTTAGTTAGGCCCACAACAAAGGGCTTATGTGTATACATACGGCAGGTTATATTACATGTCTGTGGTCGGTGGGGAATGTTGAAAAATCCCGTGAGCTGTGCCATCACCGCAGGAAAAGCGGCGGCTTTAGGCCGTTTTCCGAGGTGAGGCATATGCAAACGGATGATTTTTCAACACTCCCCTGTGGTCTTCCGCAGCATACTATACCGGGACACGGGGACATCAATTTTTAGCCTAAGTTTTTGCTTGGGATGGGGGGCGGAGTGAACTTCAACTCCGTCCTCGTCATACATAGCTTCAATTGTTTGAATATAATTTTCGTCGGAAGCGCGGAGGATTTCCACTTTGTCGCCCACTTCGAATTTATTGCGCTGCTCGATAATGGCAAAGCCCGTGGTTTGGTCATAGCTTTCTACGATGGCTAGGAAATCCTGCATTTTTGCGTGGGTGTCGCCACTGTAACAGTGGTCATTTTCGGTCATGGGGCCATAGTAAAAACCCGTGGTGTATTCCCGGTGGCTGATTTTTTCCAGCTCTTTTAAATAATCGGCGCGGTTGGCCGCATATAGTTGCGGGTCGGTAAAATAATCGTCGATGGCCCGGCGGTAGGCCTTTGTAACCGCGCCTACATAATATGATGTCTTCATGCGGCCTTCGATTTTGAAGCTACCAACTCCCGCTGTTATTAAATCGGGCAGATGCTCAATCATGCACAAATCCTTGGAATAGAAAATATATGCCCCGGTTTCGTCCTCATAGACGGGCATCAGCGCGCCGGATTTCTCCTCCACCAGCGCGTAATTCCAGCGACAGGGCTGGCTGCATTTTCCCCGGTTGGCGTCCCGGTTATTCATATAATTGCTGATTAAACACCGCCCCGAATAGGCCATACACATCGCGCCATGTACAAATGTCTCCAGCTCCATACCGGAGGCTTTTTTGTATATTTCCGCAATTTCCCCAATGCTTAGCTCCCGCGCCAAAATCACCCGGCTTGCGCCAAGCTTGCGCCAGAAATTAACCGATGCGTAATTTGTGCTGTTCGCCTGTGTGGATATGTGAATCTCCATGTCCGGCAGAATTTGCCGCGCCATCTCAAATATTCCCAAGTCCGAAATAATCAGCGCGTCCGGTTTTATTTTGCCAAGCTCTTGGAAATATGCTTCTATTCCTGTAAAATCTTCGTTGCGGGCGGCTATGTTAGCCGTGATATACACCTTTTTGCCCAATTCATGTGCATGACGAATGCCCTCGGCCATTTCCTCCATTTCGAAATTACGCGCTTTGGCACGCATTCCCAGGGTTTTGCCCGCCATATACACCGCGTCTGCTCCGTAGGCAAAGGCAACCTTTAATCTTTCCAAATCCCCCGCAGGGGCGAGAAGCTCCGGTTTTTTCATATGCTCCGTCCTTTCGTGAGTGAATTTTGTTCGTCGTCAGGCATTCTGTCAAGGATTTTTGACGAAAATTTTGATTGACGTATTACAGAGGTCTGCATATAATAACGACAACAGGGCCCCGCGCACCTATCTCGCCTATTCGCGATGAAGTGTCCAATGCGGGGACAATTTTTTTTCAGGAGTTTTTCAATGAAAGTTAAACAGCCGACAACCTACTATGAACAAATAGAGGTCATGCGAAGCCGTGGGTGTGAAATAAATGATGATGTAGTCGCAATTGAATTTTTAAAGAAGGTAAATTATTATCGTTTTTCAGGATATTTTTTTGCTTTCGAACAAGATGACGATACCTTTGCGGAGGGCGTAACTTTTGAAAAAATTTCTTCTGTGTACGCCTTTGACCAAGAACTGCGCATTATGATTATGCGAGCAGTAAGTGCAATAGAATTGTCGGCAAAAAGTATTATTTCCTATCATCACGGGCATCAATATGGCGCACTTGGCTACATGGATTCTGTGAATTTTGGTGACAAACATGACCATGGACGTTTCATTGCTCAGCTCGAAGTCGCCATGCGAAACAACAAAAACGCCCAATTTGTAAAACATCATTTCCACAAGTACGGAGGAAACTTTCCAATATGGGTGGCAGCCGAACTGTTCACGATGAGCATGATTTCAATTGTCTATGCCGACCTCAAAGTCACTGATAAAAAAAAGATTGCACAAGAATACAGCACGGACTATGTTCATCTCGAATCGTGGCTACATAGTGCATCTGTTTTGCGAAATATCTGTGCCCATCACGGGCGGCTTTACCATGTTTTATTTCATCAACCGCCGAAACTGCCACGCGCATACGTTAAAAATTCTGCCATTGGTACATATTCGTTGGGCAGACAATTATGTATGCTGAAACTTTTATATGCAAATTGGCGTGATGAATGGGATAATGCTTTTGTTTTGCCACTTTCTGCGCTTGTGGAGAAGTATGGAAAGTCTATAGATATACGAAAAGTTGGACTCCCTGAAAATTGGGAGGATGTTTTGACATGGTAAATAAAATGGATAATGAGAAAAACGTACTAAAGCGGCAGCACGGACTGTTTGTATCGGTGTGCTTCGTAATAGGATTTTTGGTGGGCACGGGGATATTTTTTTTGCCGGGGCGCGTGCTGTACGAGGTCGGCGGTAGCGTAACCCTGGGGATATCGGCGTGGATTATCGGGGGGCTGATGATTGCACCCTGTGTGTATATGTTCAGCGTATTTTCCGGGAAATACGAAAAAATCCACGGGTTTGTGGATTATTCGGAGGTTATTGTCGGCAAAAGATACGGCTATTTGGCGGGCTGGTTTTTTGCCGTGATGTACCAGCCGGCGGGATATGCCATTATTGCGTGGATAACCTCGGGATTTACGGCCACAGTGGCGGGGATGTCTCGCGGGGATGAGATTTATTTGCCGTTTAGATTCTTTATTTCGGCATTTTTTATGGCGATGACATTTTTTATGAATTACTTCGCGCCGAAAATCCCCGTTAAAATGAATGTAGTGACCACGGTGGCGCGGATGATTCCGCTGGTGTTAATGGGAACGGTTGGCGTAATCGCCGGATTGATAACAAGAGGCGCGTACCCGGCGGAAGCGGCGGCAATAACGGCCGGGCCGGTGACAACGGGAGGCGCGTCCCTTTTTGCGGCAATCTCGGCGACGGCCTTTGCCTTTAACGGCTGGCAGGCCGCGCTGGCCTTTAACAC
>WQSB01000199.1 GCA_009788085.1 Defluviitaleaceae bacterium | reverse complement strand
ACCCCCGCCACTCCGGTGGGAATGAATCCCACCTACGCTTCCTCGCTACGCTGCGGGCATCTCGCTTTCCGCGAGATAAGTGGAAAAAAATTTTTACAACGGGGCCACGAAAACTTGGCCGTCTTTTATATATGCGTAGGCCGGGCTGGATTTTTTGTCCTTGGGCGGCGCGGGTACGTAGGATATTGTGTCGGCGATGCGCACCTGTGTGGGTTTTAAATCCAGCGCGGCGATGTGGCATGAGCTGTCGCCATGTGCCCCGGCGTGGGCCATACCCTTGAGCGCGCCCAAAACGATGACATTGCCCCCGGAGACGACCTCGCTTCCGGGGTTGACATCTCCCATGATTACGACAGAGCCATCATATTTTATGGACTGGCCGGAGCGCAGTCCGCCTTTGTAATAGGCTGTATTGCTTTCATAGTAGCCCAGCCGTGGCGGGGCCTGGGAGGCAATTTTAGGCGGCGAGTCCTCCGCCGGGTTTTTTTTGTTAAAACCCTCGCTTTGCAGAAAGGTCACATCCAGATTGGTTTCTTCCACGATGATGTCAATGAGGTTCTGCTCCTCGCTTTCCGAAAGGTCACGCCCCCTGAACGAAACAGTGCTGTTGGCCCCCTCAAAAAACCGCTTTCCTCTCGCGACTTTTTGGCGCAGATTCTCTTTTAAAATTTCAAAATCCACAGCATCATCAAAAATGATATTTATGCCGTCCAGCTGCCCCTTTATCATAACCGGCTGCTTTACTGACAGTGCCATACGTACCCCCTTATGCTAAAAAATTTTAACTTTAAAATCTGTATGCGGCTTCAAGACGTGCATTTTAAGTCCGAAGGCTGTTCAACGGTGTTGGATGTTCCGGCTCGTTGTCCAGCCCCAGTGCAAGCCCGAACAAATCCCGGGAGATGTGCGCGGAGAGCTGAGAAAACGCCTGTGTCGAGCCAAACGGAATTTTTACATATATAGCAATCTGCGGGTCATCGTAAGGTGCGAATCCGCCAAATGCCGTATGAGAGAAGCGGTTGCGGTCTTGCTCGGCGGTGCCGGTTTTTCCGGCGACAATGATTGGAAAGTTGCGGAACACACCGACGCCGGTGCCACCCGCGCCGGGCTGGGTTACGAGGCGCATTCCTTCGTGAATGGCATCCCAGGTGGAATCGGAAACCGTGACGTTAGCTTCCTCGGGGACGGTGTCGTGGCGCAGAACGGTAAAGCCGCGATTATCCTCCACATGCCCGACAAGGGTAAGGGGCAAGGTGTTTCCGCGATTGGCGATTATTGCCATGCCCCGGGCCATTTGTGCTGCGGTGTAGGCGTTGTAGCCCTGACCAAAGGCCACTTGAGCGGTATCTCCGTCATTCCACTGGTGGGAGGCCCACGGATTATTTGCTCTACCAATGTGAGCTTTCAGCTCGGGGGAGGCCATTGTATTACCAAAATACCCGACCCTTTCGAATTCCAGATGCCTCTCGCCGATTTGAACCCCTGTGGGGCTGTTAAGGCCAAAAAAGGCCATGAAGTCGTTTAGGGTTTGGATTCCCTGTAAGGTCGCCTCCGGGCGGGAGTTGCCCAGCCGCCACCCCGCTTCCGCGAAAAAATAATTGCAGCTTACTGCAATGGCCTGCACCACGTTGATGCTTCCGTGGCCGCCCCGGGCATGGCAATGGATAGCGGGTGTGCCGGCGCGGGTAAAGGCTACGCCGTCAAAAATCCTGGTGGTCGGGCCGATAACGCCGGCTTCCAACGCCGCCACCCCTGTAAACATCTTAAAAGTTGAACCGGGCGCGATGGCCTCCATAAAGGGACGGTTTCGCATGGGAAACGTAGGGTCGAGGGTATTGATATGACGCCAATATTCGTTGTCGAAGTCATTAACCAAACGGTTATTGTCAAAGGAAGGGTATGTCACGGCGGCAAGGACTTCCCCCGTGTGTACGCACAGAATTACCGCAGAACCCGTTGATGGGTCCATGTTTAGCATTTGCGGAGTAAGCTCCCGGGCGCGGATTTTTTGTATAAGAACATCCCGGGCCGCGGCGGGTCGTTCCGTTAAAAGCTCGGAGATTTCGTTTTCCGGGTCGGAGATTTGTTCCGTGCCGATTAAAGCCAGCAAGAACATCGCCGGGGAAATCCGCCCCGCATTGATTCCTTCAATAATGTGCCGCTGGATGGCGGAAATACTTTCCCGCTGGGCATTCGCGCCGGGCTCACGGGCTAAGACATATCGCAGAAGCGGATAGGCGTGATTATAAGGCTCAACCTCCAATAGCCGCCGCACATCCAGATTATAGCCCCTCACAAACGAAGTGAAAATTTCCTCCAAAGAGGCGTGATGCTCGCTACCCGGGCGGAAATTCAAACGACGGATAAGAGTCTCCGCCAAATAGTCCTCAAGAATATGAAACGCCTGCTGCTGCAAGGCCAAATCAATCGTCAAAAAAACCCGGCTGCCCGGCTGGGGCTCTACGTCCCACACGGGGGTGCTGATTCGCCGCCCGGCGGCGTTGACCTCGAAGGATTGCACCCCCGGCTGCCCCCGCAGAAAATGCTCCATGGAAAGCTCCAGCCCCGTCCGCCCGAATAAATCATGGGCGGTGTAGCCCAAATGCGCGTTGGCCTCAAGCTGGGCGGCAGTTATCTGCCGCAGATATCCCAGCATATGCGACATGTACCGCCCGGCGGGATAATATCTTAAAGTTTGGGTGTCTATGAAAAGCCCGGTAAACAGGGCGTTGCGCTCTTCTATTGTGGCAATTGTGGCGTGAGACACATCGTAGGCAAAAATAATCGGCATGGGCATATAGGTGTCCCAATTGTGCAAACGTTGCTTAAAAATTGGCGCACGAAAATTAAAAATCCGCCGCGCATCCTCATTGGATAAGTCCTCATTGATGCTAAACTGATGGCGCAAAAATTCCCATGCTTCTCCGGCGGTAGTGTACCAGGGATTGGGCACGGCAAGGTCATCCAGCCAGCGATGTGTCTGGCGGCAGTTTCTCTCCGTTTCCGTTCCCGGAAATATAAACTCAAAGGGCTCATCCCGTGAAATGGGGAATTCGTCCGCATATCTCTCCCCGTTGCGCTCAAAAAGCAAGGCCAGCTCCAGCAAGGCCTCATTGGAAATGGCCACGCTTGGGTCCATTTTCACAACGAATGAAAGCTGGTTTACTGCCAGTGGCCGCCCGTGACGGTCGTAAATCGTGCCCCGTGGCGCGGCAATAGGCCGCATAACCGTGGTGGTACGCGGCGGGTCGGGCCGGAATTCGTCGGCCTCCACGATTTGCAATTGAAAAAGCTGTGCCAGCAAAATATAAAAAAGCACTGCCGTTACCACCAGAAGCCACAGTATCCGGTGGGAAAAGAAGCTGTAAAGGGTTTTGCCGACGTCACGTGACAGTTCCTTTAATTCAAATTTCATTCGGCATCGTCTTTCTCGGTTTTTTTTCTGAACACACTGCGGGAATTTTCTTCATGCCGCTCAATTCGGGTGTTGATAAAATACAAAAAGCTGTACAGCGGAATCGAAAGCGACGCAGTGTAAATGGTCTTGGGAAGGATAATCGTGGTGAAGTAATGCCAGAATTCAAACTGGCCGGTGAATAAAATGGTGAAAACATACAACGCGAATTGGTACACAAGGCTAACAGCGATAACTACAAAGAAAGGCAGAAAATAATTGTCCTTAAAAAAATTCTTAAAAGGCTTGCCGCAAACATAACCTGTCAAAAAGCCCAGCAAAGCGAAAAGCCCGATAACCACGCCGCTTAGCATGTCGTGGGCGAGCCCTGCAAAGAATCCAAAAAACGCGCCCTCTATTTCGTCTCGCAAAATCCCATAACTTACGATAAAAACCAACGCGGTATCCGGGGTGACTCCCAAAATGGCCAAGTGAGGGAAAAGCGTCGCCTGCAATGTAAAATTTATCAAAATAAGCACAGTCATTGCAAATATTCTCAGCATTGCCGCTACTCCCCGTCACCAAAAAGCTGAGTCACCACCAGCACGACATCTATGTTATCCAAATTTGCGGCGGGCTCTATTATGGCGTGGCGTGTTTGGCCGTCTGGATTTGTGTGAATTTCGCGCACCGTCCCTACCCGGAGCCCCCGTGGAAACATCGAGCCGTAGG
>WQSB01000198.1 GCA_009788085.1 Defluviitaleaceae bacterium | reverse complement strand
TCCACAATGCGGTCGCACAGGTCGGAAACGGCAAAAATATCCTCCATGGTTTCGCCGGGCAGACCCGCCATAAAATACAGCTTAATTTTGTCAAACCCCGCCCGGAACGCCTTAAAACACCCGTCGATAATTTCTTCCTCGGTAAGATTTTTGTTAATCACGTCGCGCATCCGCTGGCTGCCGGCCTCGGGGGCAAGGGTCAAGGACGACTTGCGCACCGCCTGAATTTTCGCCAAAGCCGAAATCGCGTCCAGCCGCGTTGACGGCAAAGAAATATTCACCCGTCGCTTGGCCGTAAGCTCCAGCAGCCTGTCCACCAGCTCTTCGAAAGCGGAATGGTCGCAGGCACTCAGCGACAGCAGAGAAATTTCCTCATGCCCCGTGGCGTTTAAAAGCTTCTCGGCCTGTGCCAGCAGCTCGTCCGCACCGCGCTCCCTCACGGGCCTGTAAATAAAACCCGCCTGACAAAACCTACAGCCCCGCGCACAGCCCCGCGCCAGCTCCAGCACCGCCCGGCTGTGGACGGTTTCAACCAGCGGGACAATCATTTTCTCCGGAAAAAAATCCAGATGCGGCAAAAAAGCCCGCTTCACAGTAGTAGGGGGAGGAATCTGAGAATCATGAGTCCCATTCGGCAAGAAATCTGCCAATGTGCCGTCTTCGTTGTATGTCGCGTCATAAAAAGCGGGGACATACACCCCGGGGATATCCGTAATTCTCGATAAAAATTCCCGCTTGCCACCGCCTGTCGATTTATAACCATGATACCGGTCTAAAATTATATCCAGCGAGGCCTCACCGTCGCCGATATAAAAAAAATCCACAAAATTCGCCATGGGCTCGGGGTTGGTGGCACATGGCCCCCCCGCACAGATGAGCGGAAATTCCTCTCCCCGTTCCGCCGCCCTAAGTGGAATTCCCGCCAAGTCCAGCATCGCCAGAATATTCGTATAGGACATCTCATATTGCAGCGTAAACCCCAGAAAATCAAACTCCCGTAGCCTGTCGCCCGACTCCAAAGCGAACAAATGCCCCCCGGAGGATGCCGCATTCTCCCGCTTGAGAAATTCCACCATATCCAGCCACGGCATAAACACGCGCTCGCAATAAGTATCCGCCCGGCGGTTCATAAAAAAATACAATATCTGCAAGCCCAAATGGCTCATTCCCATTTCGTACACATCTGGAAAACAAAAAGCAAACCGCGTCATTCCCGGCTCAATTTTCTTCTTCACCGCGTGCATCTCGCCGCCCGCATACCGTCCGGGCTTGGTCAACTCCAGCAAGCGTTCACATTCTATCAAAAATCATCATCTCTATCCCTGTTCATTATCATTTTCATAATCATCAGCATACGGGTAATTGTCCGGATATTCCGTATAGACGCCGTTATAGGGCTCGTCCGAGGTATGGTATCCATTATCCGGCAAAAGCTCCGGCGGAGGCGGCAATGGGGGCAAGGTTATATAATCGTCATTGTCATCTCCGGCCACGGCGGGTGCGTGAATTTGCACCATCATGGGGAGTGGGGCAGTGAAGGATACACCGGGAGGCACAGTCACTATCAGAGGGACGGTGTGAGTGCCGACGGGCAGGCCGCGCAGGTCTAGCCCGAGGCCAATGCTGGCCGCAGTGAGATTGGAGACAAGGGAGCTCGGACCGTTTACCAGAACCAAAATATTAGGAGTGTAACCCACAACCTCATAAAGAGCCGTACCGCCCCAAGTGCGCACTTCGCCACGGGGGATGCTGAAGGTGCGGGTCTCAATGGGCTCAACCGTTACATAGATGTCAATGTAGGGGGACTCGCCGCGATATAAATGGACGCCTTGGGGCAGCCACCCCGTCAAATCCTCCTCCAGGGTCATATCCCCGGACGCGCCGCTCCAATCTATTTCTATTGATATATATTCAAGCTCATCCAGCACGTCTTGCGCGCCCACAACACGGATTACACCCGGCACGGGCTCGGCTCCGGCCACGGCAAAGCCCGGAGCCAATGTACCCGAGCCCCTCACCCGAATATCCATGGGCTGAACGGGCCAAACACGCACCACAGCCGTTGTTTCGGTGACGCTGCGGTGAACCATATCGGATATATTGTTGTCGAAGCTGTCATAGACCAGCAGCTGCACGGTCATATCCTCTTCGCTGTGAATGCCGGTGACATCAACAAAAGCGCGAATGGACTCCACCATTTGCAAGACCGAACGCGAGCCGGATATCGACACGCGGTTATTGGCCAAGGTTATGGGCTGAACCTCAAAGTTTAAGGAGGTAGTGCCCTGGGGGACAACGGTAACGGGCAGGTTTACAGTTTCCACGACATCCAGATGCACTAACACATATGGAGGGTCTATGAACACATGCTCGAATCCGCTCTCCAGAAAATTCGTGCTGACCCTAAGAGGAATTATAGACGCCCAATCGGATTCATGAACCGCGTCAATGTCCACGGAGCGGAAGTCTATGCTTACCTCAAGAATTTGCGCGAGCCGGGCCGGCGTGGCCACCCGCAGAATATCGATATCACTGCGCAGGCCGTGTACGCCCACCTGAATATTCATCTCGCGCAAGGTGTCCTCGTTAATAAGCATGACGCGCTCATGGCTGAGAATTCCCAGATTATCCAGCCTCAGGCGCGGGGTAACGGAAATAGTCTGAGGCGGGTTACTGAGATTCATGCCCACAAGCCATAAAACCAGCGCGGCCAGCAACGATAAGACCTTCCATTGAAAGTCTGAAAATAACATGGAGAAGAATTTTTTTACCATAGCTACCTCCTCCCTTTACCTTTGCTCTTAAACAGCGAGAACCGGGCCTTTACAGGTTCGCCGTAGGTTAAAAGCTCGCGCATTTTGCCTTCGGAGATGCCCCGGGTGATTTTACCATCCACGACTACGGAAACAGTTCCCGTTTCTTCGGAAACCACTACGACGCGGGCATCGGAAACCTCCGTGATGCCGATACCGGCACGGTGGCGTGTTCCCAGAGATGAGTCCAGTGTCTCCGCTGTCAGGGGAAGTATGCACATGGCCGTACTTACCCTGTTGGAACGAATAATAACCGCTCCGTCGTGAAGCGGTGTGTTCCGTTCAAAAATATTCGTCAAAAGCTGAACGCTCACCTGGGCGTCCAAAGGCACGCCGCTGCGCTCATGCTCGCTTAAATCCACTTCTTGCTCCAGCACAATTAAAGCTCCGGTCAAAGCTTGCGACATAATTGTTGAGGCTTTTACGATTTCGTCAACGGTGTGCGCCGATGTATGAACCTTCTCCTCGCCATCAGTCTTAAAATTTATCAGATACTGACCCCGGCCGATTTGCTCCAAAACCTTCCGCAGCTCGGGCTGGAACAAAATTACGACTACTACAAGTCCCATGCTGATGGCGTTGTTTACAATCCAGCCCACGGTAAATAAATCAAAAATCTCGGCTAGCAGAGCAACAATCAAAACTATGACAACCCCGCGAAACAAAACCCACGCTTGGGTGCGCCTTATCCACCGGAAAATCAAATAAATAAGAACCGCTACAATAAAAACGTCCAGCACATGAGCCAAGGAAAAAGACGGCACATGGAACGGTGGCATGTTAAATACCCGAATTATCCAGCTAAAAAAAGTTGCCACCATTATCTATTCCTCGGAATCTTCATTGTCTTCAGTTTCGGGCTGGGGCCGGATTCGCTTCACCACCCGCTGGGATTTTGTCATGATGACCTTGGGTACGATTCGGACATGATAGTAATTATTGTCGTCCTCAAACTGAACGGATTCCGCCCGCTGATAGTCCAGCACCCCGTCAAAAAAGCGCGCTATTGCCGCGATAATGCCACAAACCAGCGTCCCCATAATCATGATTCCGATGGAAATTTGCTCACTTGTGACAAGCACGGCCACGATAAAGCCAAAAATTGTCATGACGCAACCCAAGGCGATGGCAATTTCCTTGGCATAGTCGATTGCTTGGCGGCTGACGAAGTGTACCAGCACAATAACCATCACAAAAATAACCGCTGTAAATATCCACGTTTGGGAGCCCGTAACGCTGGACACCAGCGCGGCGTAAACTTCGGAGAAGCGTCCGGGCAGCTCCGCCAGCATCTCGGGCAGACCCGTCTCGGCGGGGG
>WQSB01000197.1 GCA_009788085.1 Defluviitaleaceae bacterium | reverse complement strand
TCCCGCGCTTGCTCATGGATGGTGATGGGTGCGTTTTCGTGCATATCCTTCCAGCGGTCTATGCCTGCGCGTTGTTCTTCTGTCATGGAGTCGTACTGCGTAAGCCGTGCCGCCAGCTTAATAGGCAGGGTGCGGCCGTCAATGTATGGAGCTTCGTCTACATGAGCCACTACTCGTAGGGCGGGAGCTATTTTTTGCAAATCCCGGACACAGCCAATGTGATCCCAATCTTGATGGGTGATGATGATGTGGGTTAGGTTCTCGGCTTTGAAGCCCTCGCCCTCAATGCCCTTCACAATCTCCTCTGTCTGCCCCGGTAAACCTGCATCGATGAGGACGAGGTTCTTGTCATCCCATGCCAAGACCAAATTTAAGCTACCCATTCCTTCACGGCTTATGGGCAGCAGTGCCATGTTCTGAGCCAATTTCATTCGGATGCACCTCTGCTTTCATATAACAATCGGCCATTGTCATTCCAATCGCCGTATAGCTTGTTTTGTTTCGTGTTCATCAAGAACTTTTCCAGCCTGCGGGTGTAGGTGTCATCTCCCTGCGGGTAGCCTTGGATGTTGTCGATTCGCACTCGGATGTATAACGGCGGGAGATTCGAGAAGTTTTCATATGCGGCTAGGTCTGATTTTATGGCATCCAGCACATCTTGCCGTATGGCGAAGATGCTCTCGTCTATATTGGGCAGGGTTTTCTCGCCCTGCGGGTGCATTAGACCTATGCGGATCAAACGCCGGGCCCGCTCTTTGTTTAGCTCCGTCCAATTCCCGGATTTTCGCCGCAGCGATATCCGCTGGTACATCACATCATCCAAACGCTTCTTGGTCGAGTCTATCCAGCCGAAGCAGATTGATTCTTCGACAACGTCAAGGTAGGATAATTCGTCCGGGTCTTTCGATAACACAGGAATCCATGCTTGTGTGGCTTTATCATGGTTGTCCAATAACCAAACCCTGAGTTCCTGTCTTGTTGTGATTTCCAGTTTGTTAATCATCTGCATGGGTTCCCCCACAGCGCATCAGCCCCGCTCCCCGCCCAATATGCTGTTCAGCTTTTCGACCTTGCCCTTCATCCTGTTGGTGTAGCCGGGGCGTATGTCGGCCTTTAGCGTAACGCTGGTGCGGATGCCCTTCTCGGCAAGTACAAATGTGGCATCCTTCACGACCTGCATCACTTCATCCCACGGGCCTTCTAATTCCGTAAACATGGAAGTGGTGCGGCTGGGAAGCCCCGAGGCTTCGATGACTTTGACCACTTCGGCTATATACTGCGACAATTCATCCCCTACACCAAAGGGGGCGATGTTTACTGCGATTAATGTATTCATGCACTTTGCTCCTTCAAATTTTCTTTTTATGAAATGCAGACGGTACGAGGCGGTATGCCTCCTTCTTATCCATCTTCGTCATGTAGCGTGTGGCGATGCGCTCGTTGCACTTTGGGCAGAATATCGCACCGTGGTGCTGTGAGAAATCAAGCACACCATCAATAATGCGGTCATTGTACATCTTGACGAAGTTACTCTCACCAACCTTTTGGTAGTTGGCGATGAAGGTTTTGCACCGGGCGCAACTAACGGCCAAGATATGACTGTTGCGGACTTTTCTGCAATTTGGATTCGAATAGATAATCATGCCAGCCCCTTCGCATACATCACCGCCCACAACAATGCTTATATTTTCTACCGCTCCCACACGGGCAAGGTTCATTTCTGCCAACTTTTATGCGGATAATAGGTGGGGCATGGTTTTTGGGTTCTTCGCCCATGAGCGTCCGTATTTCATTCGGCGTGTACCCACCATTAAACCAAGTGCGGGTGTTGTTGCTCATTTCCATGAGCAGATGGAACAACCGATTCACCTGCTCCTTGGTCATCTGCGCTGTGACCTCGCTTGTATGACGGGTTAAATCATTGAGTTTCCAATCTTTACTCTGGAACATCCCCTCTATTTCTAAAAGTAAATCCGACGATTCTACTTCTTTTATTCCCAACGAAATCAAGTAATTCTCGGCTTCAATTCTTTGCAGTGTTTCCGGGAAGTAGCCTGGTTCACCATACATCAGCATTTCATCTGCCGGAGGTATAAACCGAGGTTTATTGTCGGCTTCATGTACGATGTTTTCTATTTCTTCCCATTCGGCATCGTCAAAATCAATTTCCCTAAACAAATAATCTTCTTCAACGAGAATAGGACTTATGTCATTTTCAATGGCTATCGCCTTGCACAATTCGCTTTCGGTGGCAGGCTCGGCGTTTTGTTGGTTGAAAATTTCGATAAAGTCGGACAGCCTAATCACACCATATAGTTCTGTAGCGGCACGGGCGTATGTGCGTAGGAGTTCAAGCCTATCCCATTCTGCGGGGAATGATGTTTGTTCAAGCACTTGGAATGCAGCACGGACTTCCTTCGGCATAACGCAAAAAAGCCTGTCGTTGTTGTAGTACAGCATCAGCAAGCCGTTGATATTGGGNAGCCCATAATGAGAATAATTGAGGTCATCNCGCCAATATTCATCTTGGTTAGATGCCTCACGAAAGAATTCTAATTGTCTGCGGGTATACTGTCGAAGTTGGTGGTTTAATACATCAAGTGAAGCTAATTTGCCTGCTACTTCTTTTATAACCACGTCCATATCCTGCTTTGGATTCACGCCGATTTCCAGTTGCACGGCTATGTCACGCAAATGCATATCATCCCGCTGGGATAACTGTTCTTCCAACGTATACTTGGCCGGTAGTTTTATAGCATCGTTTTTGCTCATTTCGTCCAAATAATCCAACTCCTACTCATCACTCATTACAGACATCTCGCCCTTATTATACATGGGTTTGGGCATGACAGTAAATAAAAAACAATTATATTAGAAAACAGGGGCAAGCCTCGACGCTTCAGTGGAGGTGTCGAGGCTTGCCCCTGTTTTTTGTTTTGCACAAGAGCAGGGATATTTCAAAGGAGGGTCAGCGAATGGGCCAAAACACCAGAATTTATCAAAAATTCCAAGGCTACAGCACCGAGGATTGCTCATGTGATTACTGCCTTTACAAAACAAAGGCGGGTTGTTCGCTTGAAGTTTGCTGTTGCGCCGAGGAAAAAGCCGAGGCTCTCTTGCGGGAGGTAGCGGCTGAGAATCAGTTGGCGGCGGAATCCGTTAAAAGGGGGAGGTTCAATGCCGTGGCTTGAAAAGGAACAGATAAATCAAGCAAAGGAAGTTGATTTGCTTTCCTATCTGCAAATGAACGAACCCCACGAGCTTCGCAAATCCAAGTATGCAGACAATGAATTTCGCACAGCCACTCACAGCAGTCTTGTGATTTCCAATGGTCGCTGGTTTTGGAATAAAGGCGGGTTTGGTGGGCGCAGTGCGCTGGACTTTCTTATAAAAGTGCGGGGCATAGATTTTTTGGACGCAGCGCAAATGATTTTGGACTCCGGGTGTTCATTCGCTTCTTATGGGGCTGTCGGGGCGGTTGCTTCTCACGCAGATTATTCCTCGGCGCGTTCGCCAAGCCCTTCTGCCCTGCCGGTAGGAAGCGAGGAACAGATGTCACTACGGGCTGAAATGAAGTTGCCTGAAACGGCATTACTCCCTGCCAATGCCGTTTCCTATCTTCAGCGGCGGGGCATCAGCCCGGAGGTCATCAACCGCTGCCTTGCTGACGGGATTCTGTGCGAAAGCCGAAAAGGGCAAAACGTCATCTTCATCGGCAAAGACGAAAACGGCAAGCCACGATTCGCCTGCCAACGGGGAATGCGGGACGATTTCAAGGCTGATGTGTCCGGGTCGGATAAGCGGTACAGTTTTTCCATGCCTGCTGATGACCTGCTTTGCCCACGGCTGATTGTGTTCGAATCACCCATAGATTTGTTAAGCCATATGACCATGCAACAACGTGGCGATTCAGCTTGTGGGTTAAGTTTTGAGGCAGATGCTCATCGCTTATCGCTGGGCGGCACATCCGATGTGGCTTTGATTGCGTATCTTGAGCGCGAACCGCTGATTGCAGAAGTCCACCTCTGCTTGGACGCGGACGAAGCCGGACAAAAAGCAGCGGGGAAAATAACCGAGAAACTTGCCGAGAACAGCAGATACAAGCATATCAAAATTTATAACCACCCGCCGCAGGGTGCAAAAGATTATAACGAG
>WQSB01000196.1 GCA_009788085.1 Defluviitaleaceae bacterium | reverse complement strand
TGGAGTACATCGGCTCGTGGTGTATCTTATACCGCATGTCATTCCTCCAGCAGCTTTGTATACAACCCGCCTTTCTCCAGCAACTCGGCATGTGTGCCAGATTCGGCCACGCGCCCATTTTCCATTACCACAATTTTATCCGCCGTGGCGATATTGCTTAAATTGTGGGTGGTGAGCAAAATAGTGTGGTCTTGGCGCAGGTTGTTTATTGTATCCATTATATTGCGCTCGCTTTCCGCGTCAAGAGCCGATGTGGCTTCATCAAAAACCAAAACAGGGGCTTTTCTGCACAAGGCGCGGGCTATGGCAAGACGTTGCTTTTGCCCGCCGGAAAGGCTCGCGCCCTTTTCCCCGCAGGCCGCGGCATATCCTTCGGGCAATTCGGATATGAATTCATGAGCAATCGCACGCTTGGCGGCCTCTTGGATTTCGCCTTCATTTGCTTTGCCCTGCTTGCCCATGGCGATATTTTCGGCTATGCTCATGTCAAAGAGCCTGTTGCTTTGGTCTACATAGGCAAAATTATTGCGCCATTCATTGATGCTTTCGGCAGTGAAGGAGAGTCCGCCTATTTCCATACTCAGCTCATCACGCTCATACATACCTATTATAACCCGCAGCAAGGTTGATTTTCCGCTGCCGGACTCCCCCACAAAGGCGACCATTTTATTTTCCTCGATGGAGAGAGAAATATCTTTGAGAGCTTCGTCTGTTGCGTCTTTGTAGGAGAAGCTCAGTCCGCTTATCTCAATGTTATATTTTCCGGCTTTGGATTTAAGTAGGGGCTCTGCCCCTACGACCCCGCCGCTACGCTCCGGCGCGGAGTCTATGATGGCGAAGATGCGTTTTGCCGCAACTATCGGGGGCTGCAATGCCGCAAAGCTTGTGCCTATTTCCGACATTGCGCTGCCGATGGTAGACGCAAGAGGAAATATCATCATTATTATGGCAAAATCGGCCCGGCCCGTGGCAACCAGCCATCCGCCAAGAGCGAAAACCAGCACCAAAGTAAGCCAGCCCTGCACGGTGGTGAACAAATCCTGAAACATCCCGATAAACGCCTGTTTGAATGCGAGTTTTTTTAATCGTCCGCTTTCGCGGTCAAATTGAATAAGGGAACGGTCTTGCCTGTTGTAAGCCCGGATTGTAAGCGCGCCGGCGATGATATTGGACAGGGACTTTACGGAGTCGGCGTTAGCCTCCAGGCGTGCCTTTCCCAGCCTCGCCAAGGGCGCGGCAAAACGCGACTGCGCAAAAAACGCCAGCAGCCCCACCGCCAAGGCACCCAACCCCATGCGCCAGTCAATCACAAACACGGCCACAATAGTAAACGACGCGGAAATGACATTTCGCAAAAATGTTGAAATCGCATCGCTAAAAATATCGCTGGTAGTGTTTATATCCGTGTTGATGGCGGCGACACCCTCGCCGGAATGCTTTTGGCTTTCCGTGCCGGTTTTCATAAAGGCGTGGAAAACATCAACGGAAATATCCCGGACGGCATGGGCAGTACTTACGACGTACAAATACGCCCCGCCGCCTACCAAAACCACCATACCCAACAGCATAGCCACCATCAGCCAAATGGAGTCCATCACCCCGGCAAAGCTTTCGGCCAAAATGGCCGCCATCACCCCGCCGAAAAATACGCTGCTCATAATGCCAAAGGCAAAACCCTGAGCGGAGTAAAAAAACGTGCCAATCCCATAACCGAATTTATACGGCTTTATATATCGGAATGTCCGGAAAAAATATTGCTTGTCGGTCATGATGATTCACCTCCATTTTGGCGGACGTCTACGATTTTACCGCCGTCCATTACTATAATCGTGTCACAGAAGGCAATGGCCTCCGGCCTGTGGGCCACCATTATTACGGTTTTGTCCGGGGTAAGCGCGTTGCTGAAGCTTTGCAAAACGGCAGCCTCCGTGACGGGGTCCAACGCGGATGTGGCCTCATCGAATAAAATAATGGGCGCGTCGCGGTAAAATGCCCGCGCCAGCGCGATGCGCTGCTTTTGCCCACCGGACACATTTTCGGCGGATTCGCCAAGCTCGGCGTCAAAGCCGCCGGGCAGGGATTCTATAAAGTCCAAAATCCCCGCGTCGCGGCAGGCTTTTTCCAAGCGCGGCCTGTCGGTGACGGTGGATTCCCCCGTGATATTGCCTAAAATGGATTCCGGGAAAAGGAAGCTGTCTTGCGGAACATATGAGTAAATATCCCGCAGGGATTGCAAAGAGACATCAGCGGTATCTGCGCCCATTACGGATATAACACCCTCCTGAGGGGCATACAGCCCCAGCAGCAATTTAAGCACCGTACTTTTTCCGCTGCCGCTGCCGCCGATAAACGCCACCCGTGAGCCCTGCTTTATTTCAAAGGACACATCGTCCAGCGCGAGGGCAGGCTCGTCTGGTTCTTTCGGCTCTTCGCCGCCGGTTTCGGCCTGTGTGGTTTCGGCTTGCGCACTGTCAGCTCTAGCACCATATGAGAACTTCAGTCCTTTGCCGGATATGGCAATATTACCGGAGGACGTTAAGGTATTGCCTGCCTGCGCATTTTCCGATTCGGCCGACATATGTTCGTCCATACGCTTCGCACCCGCCGCCGACGTTTGTATATTATTTTGCCGCTGAGAAAGCATTTGAAGCCAGCCGCCAGCTTCGCCGGCAAAGGCAGTAAAGGCAATCATCTCCGAAACATTCATGTTCCCGGCGATTACCTGATACGCCGCAACGGCAAAAATAATCAGCAAGGGGCTTACGGAAGCCAGAATGCCCGCCAATATCAATGACAAATATGAACGCGCCATGCTTTTGCTGGCGTCAACCCACTCTTCAAGCGAGCTGCGATAACGTTCCTTCATTATATTTTCAAGAGAATAAGCCGCAACCACTCCCGTATTCTGAAAAGAATCGGCGGCAATAGCGGAGGCCTTCGCCCGGGTCTCAAGCCGCCGCGCACTCTTTTTTTGGATGGGAACGGAAATAACCACCTGCACAAATATCAACACCGGAAAGGACGCAAAAAAAATAAGTGTAAGCCACCAGTTGAGATACAGCATAAACCCCAGCATAACCAGCAAATTGATAACATCGGCAATCATACGAATGCCGCCGTTTGATACCAGCTCTACGGCGGCGGGCAGGTCATTGGAAAAAACTGAAAGGGTCTCTCCGCTTTTTGTGCCCTCAAAGGCGGCAAAGGGCTTTTGCAGAAAATATTTGGCGAAATTATCCCGAAAGCGATAACCCGCCTTTGCCGCAAACCGCCCCAAAATCAAAGCCGACACCGCCGACCCTGCCGCCTGAAAAAGCATGATTGCCGTGATAATGCCAAAAAACCGTAGCAGAACAGTCATGTCCATATCCAGCGCGGCCTGCCCCATTTCGCCTGTAAGCCGCGTCATTGTCGCACCTGCCACCGACACCACCAGTGCCATAAGTAAAAAGATAAACAAAAACCCCCTGTATCGTAGCCGTTGCTTCGCAAGGGTTTTGAACATCAGTCCCATAATTGCCTCCTTAATTTTAAAATTAAATTAATCCTTGATATATTAAATTATATCTTAATCAAAAGACAAATGTCAAGTGTAAAATTAACATCATAGGCAGGGACTTTAAGCATACAACTACTGAACTCCAAAATAGGGGCTGCCCGCGAACGACACAGTCCGTGAGGCAACCCCTAGTATATATTGATTTAATTCCCTATAGCAAGCTTGCCATAGGTGTGTATTCCATGCCGAAAGCCTGCGCGACCTCCTCACAGGTCAGCTTGCCGTCATAGCAGTTCACACCGGGCAGAAGATTCGCGTCGGCTTTTACTGCGGCTTCCAGACCTACGTTTGCAATTTTGATTCCGTGGGCCAAGGTGGCGTTGGTTAGGGCAAAGGTAGATGTGCGGCTTACCGCGCCGGGCATGTTGGCCACGCAATAGTGGATTACGCCGTCCACGACGTAGGTTGGGTTATCGTGATAGGTGCGCTTGGTTGTTTCACACATTCCGCCTTGGTCTACGGCGACATCCACGATGACCGCGCCCGTTTTCATTTTTGGAAGATGCTCGCGCTTGATAAGCTTGGGGGCAGCCGCACCCGGGATTAATACCGCGCCGACTATTAAATCAGCGTTCATCAGTGCCCCCTCTATGTTTGCTGGGGATGAGTACATGGTTTGAATTTGATTGCCAAAAACATCGTCCAAGTAGGCCAAGCGTTCTATGTTGGTGTCCATAACCATTACGTTCGCGCCCAGGCCGATAGCCATTTTCATCGCCGCAGTGCCCACCACGCCCGCGCCGATAATCAGCACTTTGCCACGCATAACGCCAATCGCCCCGCCCAAGAGAACGCCGCGGCCGCCATTGGGT
>WQSB01000195.1 GCA_009788085.1 Defluviitaleaceae bacterium | reverse complement strand
CCGTTGGAAGTCAGCATGATGTCCTCGCCCAGGATGCCGGCCGCCTCCGCCAGCAGCAGCTCCGGGTAACTGGAACAGTCCGCGCCGAAGCCCTGCGCCGCGAGAATCTTTATGATAAAGGGGTTGGGCAGGGCCTTGACCGCGAAATGGTTTTTGTACCCGGGAAAACCGGAAAACGCCGCCTTTATCCTGCGGACGTTTTCGACAATGCCCTTTTCATCGTACAGATAAAACGGCGTGGGATAACGCCCCACCAGCTTTTCAAGCTCGGCCCTGGAAAGGGGAAAACGCTTTTCGCTCATGCGGGCATGGTAGCATATTCCAGGGTTTTTGGGGAGGGGGCGTTCCCCAAGGATACCCTCACAGACATTGACAAAAGGTAGACAATGTAGCAAAATCAAAACATGCAGATTATCTGGGATCATGTCAAAAATCGCAAACTCATTGCCGAACGCGGGCTCTCGTTGGATATATTTGCGTCACTGATCCTCGAAAAAAAGTACCTTGCCATACTGAAGCATCCTTCAAGAAACGAGCAGAAAATTTTCGTAGTCCCTTACAATGGCTACACCTATGTCGTGCCTTTCGTTGTTGACGCAGACAGTAATTTGGTTTTGAAGACCGTTTTTCCCAGTCGAAAATACCACAAGATATACGGAGGAAAACAATGAAAACGCCCATTGCATCCCAACCAAATCCACGATCCCCTCTTGACGCTTTCGAACAATCCATCGAAGACAATGCGGAGCGGTTCGTACCCCTTTCCGATGCCGAGCAAACCGAGGTGGAAACGATTATCAATGCCGCCAATAAGACAAGAAACATTAACATCCGCATTTCGGCATACGACATCGAAAAGGTAAAGCTGAAATCAGCGGAGGAAGGAATTCCCTACCAAACTCTCATTTCCAGCGTCATTCACAAGTATGTCACCGGAAAACTGGTGGACGAAAGCGCGGTGCTGAAATCAATGGAACTCCTACGGCGGTAGGGCCTTAAAACCAACATTACCCGTTCCGCATGGACATGGCCTCGAAGCGGCGGTTTATGTCGTCCTGAATGTTCCGTTTTAGGTTGTCAAGAATACCGGAAACCATGGCGGTGTTGTCGGCGGGCGAGTCGGCCATGCCCGTTGGAACCAGCAGTTGAAAGGCCGAGACTCCAAGCACGCCGGCGAGGTTCGCTAGCATCTGATCCCCCACCCATGTCCGCCGGCCTTCAATCCCCTTGATTGTTTGCACGGATACATCCGCAAGCTCCGCCAGCTTTTCCTGGCTTATACCCAGAATTTCCCTTCTAGCCTTGATGTTGGCAGATAGATATGCCTTCAGCGATACAGGCTCACAGCTTTCCACGGCTAACATATTTTTTATGGTATATCCAAGCTGGTACTTGACAATATATTCTAAATGACCCATAGTGGCTTAATATTGAACCCTTGGTCTATTATTAATAAACTTTTTTGCGCGGTGCATCCAAGCTGGTCAGTTTTGCAATGGATTACGGTTTGGCTCTATGGTTCCATTGGTAATCATGTTTCGTATGAAACTTGAAAATAAGTCTGCGGAGACTTTAACACCGCAACAAGGAGCGTTTGTATGAAAAACAGACTCAGGTTTTTTGGGATTATCGCCACGGTGGCGATAATCGGGCTTTCGATGACGGGTTGTCCCGTGGATCCCGACGAAACAAATGGCTTGGAAGGAACCTGGAGAAGGACAATTTCTGTTTCGCCTCCCGTCTTTGACACTCTTACTTTTTCAGGTAATACTTTCCAATTGCGGGTTAGTATATCAACTTGGAATGGTACATTTGCGGTTGATGGCGATTCATTAACATTTATTATGGGAGCGGCTCGCCATGAAACAACTTTTTCTCGTTCTGGTGGCACATTAACCATCGCTGGAGATGCTCCTTTTCCCGGCACTTGGACGAGGCAATAACTACGGAGCCAGAAGATATAAAACCACTCTCGCATGATGGCGGAAAAAAATTTGGAGGATGAGCATGAAAGAAAAACAAATGTTAATGGCTTGCCGTTGCCAGTTTGATTCTGCTTGCCTTTGTGATGGCTGGCTGTCCTACAGCAAGGTTGCTATTGGCAATTGTGCGGGAGTTTTACAGGGCTCTAGAAAGGAATAACATGAATGCGCTGGCCAATGTCGTGACACCTGAAACGGTGAAAATGATGGCGTTGTTTGGAGCAAAGATTCAAGGCATAATAACGACCGAAGGCTACACCATCACATCGCTAACGGAGCAGTTAAGCGACATAAAATCTGGCTTTTTTGGTTTTAACAGAACATGGTTGAAAAAATAAATTAAGCTTGCATAATTAATTAAGGATAAAATACTGTATTAATACCAAGGAGGTTAAGATGAGAAGTTGGAAATATTGTCTAGGATTATTGGTAATAGTGGCGACACTTGGAATAGGAATTATTAGTTGTGGTCAAAATAGAAATGAAAACAATAAAAGTAACATTACAATTACCGAATTTAATAATTCTTTGTACAGCAATAGACAAGTTAGGATACACTTTTATCCAGAATATGATTTTCTTTCAGTTGAAGATAATTTTCCGATTATAAGAGGATTTCCTCATAATTATTGGTGATGATGTAAAAGTATCTGGTGAAAAATTAACATTTCAGTTAATGCAAAATGGTATATGGGCAAGAGGTGAAGTTGATTGATATAGATCATATTATATTTTTGTATTGGATCGGGAGGGGATAAGAATATATAAAACTTACATTTTTACAAAGGGAATTAGTCCAAATAAACGATTCACGAATATACCAAAATTTTCTATTGGTGGTAATGACTCAATAAATATTTCGTTCAATTTATTCTCTGAAATTGTTTTAAAGTCGCCAGTTCAAGAACGACAATTAATAAAAAAATTATTTTATGACAATTTGTAAATTGCCTTATCATAAATTGTGGATTTTACGTCGCTTAACATACGGTAACTGTACGCCGCCTTGCGGCGGCTAGGCTCCAAAAAACCGCAGTCGGCACTTCGTGCCTCTGTGCGGTTTTTTTCCGCCACATTTTGCGGTTGCTGGTCTTTGCTTCGCAAAGCCCTTCTCCGCAACCGCAAAACGTCAGTTACCTGTAACGTTAAATGCCATGTCAATTATTGACAAAATGGAAGTTTAAAATATGTCGGTGGCGACATTAAAGCCACATGGAGGGTATTTTTTTGAAGAAGTCGATTTTGTTTCTTAGTTTGATGACAATTGTTTCCATGGCACTTGTCGCACAGGCTGGTGGTACTGCTGAGCAACGGCTGATAGGTACGTGGACAAATGTGGTTGCTGGTTCAAAAGGCGAACAAGGTACAGTTCAAGCTGATGCCCGGAATAGCCGATTTCCCGCAAACGTTTGTGAAGCTCCCCCATCTTGACGGCGGCCTCGATGTTGACGGGATCCCAGCGCTTGAACGGGTCGATGTCCCTGTAGCCAGCAAGGTCGCCGAAAACCTCGATGTGATCCGGCAACTGCGGCAACTGAAAACGGTATTGCTTGCCGTCCTCAAGAAGGTTGTAGTAATGAAAATTGACGAAATCGCATATGAGTATGGCTTTCGGAAAATCCTTTTTGTCCAGCGCAAGGGCGTAACCCTTCGCCTGCTCATACGCGCGCTCAAGGTCTTTGCCGGGGCTTTTCATCTCGATAAGGATATGGCCTTTCCACAAGAGGTCGATGTACCCGGAAAAGGTTGCCGAATTCTCAAACAAGCCCTGTCGATCCCTGTAGAGCTTTACCTTGTTCTCAAAAACGGCGACTTTCTTGCGATCCACGCCGAATATGTTGAAGAACTCGATTTGAAACGACTGCGCGTCCGTCTCTTCCCGCGCGGTTAAAGACTTTTCGCTCCAATCGTTGACAAAAACTCGGCAGCTCTCGCTTTGATTTCGTTCCACGTCAATGGCATACGCAATCATAGCACATCCTGCGGTTTGGTGCAAGTATTTTTTGATTTTTTGTGGGGAAGATATGCAGAAGGGATACAAGCTCCCATTGGGCTCAACCGCCTGGCCATGGATTGACAGGTTTCCCCTCATATGCTACAGTATTTAACAGAGGGACGATTAACTCAGAGGCTAGAGTGCTACCTTCACACGGTAGAAGTCACTGGTTCAAATCCAGTATCGTCCAATTTACGATATCAAACTTCGATACGCGAGTCGTTCTTGAAAAGGGCGGCTAACTTTTCCACCAGTTTGTCCAGCTTTTCCTTGGAGGATATGCCCAAGCTGTCCAGTATGTCCGTCTCGAACTGCTCGAAACCAAGCACCCCATGCTCGTACTCGCAGAGCATGTTGGCAAAATAAACGATCCGCACCAGCTTCTGGTGAGCCTTTGGAGCCAGCAGAGGGGTATGGTG
>WQSB01000194.1 GCA_009788085.1 Defluviitaleaceae bacterium | reverse complement strand
CGGCAACAAGAACACCCTCACCCAGAGAGACACGGCCGATTTTCTGGCCGTCCGCAAAAACGGGAGAGCCCCGCCGAGCCGTTATGCCCACAGAATCCTCCCCGCCGATAACCCATGGCCTCGCACTTAGGCTATGGGGGCAAACGGGAGTAATAACCATCATAGCACCGCCGCCGCTTGGGGCGAGGATGGGCCCCCCGGCGGAAAGATTATAAGCGGTAGAGCCGGTAGGTGTGGCGACTAAAATACCGTCGGCGCGGATTTCGTCGATGAACTGGCCGTTTACATACAGGTCAAAAGTTTTAAGCCTGCCCGTGACACCTACACAGGCTTCGTTTAGAGCAAGGAACTCGCCCTCACTAAAGGAGACATTCAGCATCATGCGCTCTTCGCAGACATAATCCTTCAACAGAAGCTTATCCAAGGCCGCGATGCCGTGCTCTTTGTCCACATCGGTTAAAAACCCTAGGGTTCCCAAGTTAATCCCCAGCATTGGAATGTCCATAACCGCCGCAAAGGCCGCGGTGCGCAGCATCGTTCCGTCGCCGCCAAGAACCACCCAAAAATCGGAGTCCTCAAGTCTGTTTAGGTCGTCGCCGGTGCCGCTTATCCCCACGCAAACGCCCCGGCCTTGCAAGAAACGCAAAACCTCCCCGGCATATTTTCTGCCGGGGTCTTTTTCTTCATTTACGATAATCCCGGCGTTCACACTAGGTTAAGCTGTTAAGGGCGCGCTGATGAACCGTATAGTTGGCGTCTTCTGCCCATTCCGTCACCATTTCGGCAAAGAATCCCACGCGACCCCAATAGGTGAATTGCTCACGGAAGGATAACTCAGCAGCGTGTATATCGTCCTCCCGGCTGTATATATACACTAAAATATGGGCGTCCATTCCTTCAAAGCTGCCGTCAACTATGCGGGAAATCTCACTTTCCTGCAAGGACATCACTTCGGCCCGGTCCTCCCATTGAAGCTGGAAGACATTCGCAAAATCTTCGGCGTCGCGGATGCTTATGCCTACTTCCGGGTTATACACCCATGAAAACTCGCGAATAAGCTCGTCAAAGTCTTCGCCTGCGTCGGCACGCATCCACGCCTCGGTCAAGTCCATAAAGTCCCCGGAAACGATGTATTTCACCTGCAAATCCGCGTAAAAACCGGCTCGCTGTTCGATGTATTCCTGTAGCCCTTCATCAAATTCCGTCTGGTCGTAGTTATAAACCGGCACGTATAAGTCCATCAGACGCTCACGCACCTGCCCGCCGACACCACCCAGCATCCACGACCAGCTCCACGAGCCCATCAGCTCCGCTATGCGCCGGTGCGTTATAAAATCCGCGTCCCCGGCAAACCATCCGGCCATCATCTCCAGCTCATCAAGCTCCTCCTCGGTCAGTCCCACACCAAGCTGCTCCGCAAAGTTCATAACCTGGAGTGTTCCACGAAGCTCGTCCATCAACATGGGGGTGCCGAAATCGTTCATCTCGATTCCCGATATGCCGCTTAAAAATTGCAAGTCCGACGCGGCGATACGCTCGCCCTCGAAGGTCATTATCCAGCGGCGGTTCTGCGTGTCCCACACAACCCAAGCAATCGCCAGCACCACAATTGCGGCTATAGCCACAAACACTGTTGTTGTCAGCCGTCTTCTTTGCTTTAATTGCCGTTCAAGTTCCTGATTTTTCTTTTTTCTGTTTTGCATTGTTACTCTCCTTAATTAAAATATCTATTTTTTTTGTGATTGAATCCGGGTCAAGCTTGTACCTGGCAAAAAGCTCCGCTCTTGTGCCCGACTCCAAAAAAGCATCGGGGAAAGCAAAGACATGGAAAAGTGGAGGCTTTTTGCGTCCCGTCGTTGAAACGGGCACCGGGGCGGACGCGGAAACGACGGCCTCCTGAAGCCGCGCACCGTATCCCCCAAGCCGCACGCCGTCCTCGATGGTGAAAACGTAGGAATATCCGGCTAGCTGTGCCGCCAAGTCCATATCCAGGGGTTTTACAAAGCGGGCGTTAAACAAACCGGGGCTGTGTCCGTTTGTCTTTAGTTTATCCACAACTGCGGCGGCTGTATCCATCATCGCGCCGACTGCGACTATGGCTATTTTTTTGCCCTTTGCCAGAGCCTCCGAGCGGCCATAGATAATGGGGGCGGCCGGCTTATCCGGCGCGATGTCCTTGGGGTAGCGGATAGCCACTGGCCCGTCGTGGCTGATGGCAAAATCCATCATGGCGGCAAGCTCCGCCCCGCTTGAGGGCGCGAGAATTGTCATTTGCGGGATATGGGAAAGAAAAGACAAATCGTACACCCCCTGATGTGTCTCTCCGTCACCCGAGACTGCCCCGCCATGGTCAATGGCGAAAATAACGGGCAAATTTTGAATGGCAACGTCGTGGAGAATCTGGTCATAAGCCCGCTGCAAAAAGGACGAGTACACGGCCACAACCGGACGTTTTCCGCCCCGCGCCAGCCCTGCGGCAAATGTTACGGCATGGCTTTCAGCAATGCCCACGTCAAAGAACCGCTTTGGAAAACGCTCCTTAAACTTGGCGAGGCCGACTCCGTCGGGCATTGCGGCGGAAATGGCGACAATCCGCTCATCTGCGGCGGCGCGGCGGCACAGATGCTTCGAAAAAACATCCGTATAGCTGGGCGGCAGCCCGTTCACCGTGGGTTTTCCCGTGTGTACGCAGAACGTGCCCACACCATGAAAATTCTTGGGTGAACGCTCGGCGATATTATAACCCTTTCCCTTCTTGGTTAAAACATGCACAAGCACGGGCCCTTTGATGCCTCGCACCCGCCGCAGCACAGTCAAAAGCGCGGAAATGTCATGCCCGTTGACCAGTCCTATATATTTAAATCCCATCTCCTCAAACAGTACGCCCGGCAAAACCGCGTGTTTTACCATGTCCTTAACCGCCCTGATGCCCTTGGAAATAGGCGTGCCGATTATGGGGAGGTTGTCCAAAATGTGATGAACATCCTCCTTCGCGCCCAGATACCCCGACGCCGTGCGGATTTGGTTTAAATGCCGCGAAATCGCGCCTACATTCTTGCTGATAGACATTTGATTATCATTTAGTATAACCAATAAATCCGTATTGGCGCGTCCGGCGTTATTAAGACCCTCGTAGGCCAGCCCCCCCGTCATCGAGCCGTCACCGATGACCGCAACGACGCGATGGGTAGCAGCCTCCAAATCTCTTGCTATTGCCAACCCCAATGCCGCCGAAATCGACGTGGAGCTGTGTCCCGTTCCGAAGGAGTCATGAGGGCTTTCATGAATTTTAGGAAACCCGCTCAGCCCGTTTAGGCGGCGCAACGAAAAAAATCGGTCTTTGCGCCCGGTCAAAATTTTATGTACATAGGACTGATGCCCTACGTCCCACACGATTTTATCGTGGGGCGTATTAAAAACGGTGTGTAAAGCCAGGGTCAGCTCCACCACGCCCAAATTAGAGGCCAAATGCCCCCCCGTGTCGCTAAGGCTGTGAATGAGAAATTTACGTATATCGGCGGCCAAGACCTCCAAAGCGGCCGGACTCAGACGCTTCAAATCCTTTGTATTGCGAAAATTTTCTAGCTTCATATATATAACTCCTTTGAATGGGGGCCCTAATACTCCGTCAGCGGAAAAATTGCGAGTGCAACCAAGGCCACTGTCAGCCCCAAAATTGCCCCGGCGATTACTTCTATGGGGTTGTGCCCCAGCAGTTCCTTGAGTTTTTTATCCAGCTTAATGCCCTGGTCTTCCAGCTTTGAAAACAGGAAATTGATGGCCTCGGCCTGCTTGCCCGCCGCCCGGCGAATTCCCGCCGCATCGTGCATCACAACCAAGGCAATCACCGTACTGACGGCAAAAAGCGGCGTCCCAAAGCCTTCGTAGAGCCCGATGGAAACCGTGGCTGCCACAGCCAGCGCGCTGTGAGAGCTTGGCATCCCGCCCGTGCTGAAAAACAACGCTTTTTTCCAAGAGCTTGTGCGCCAATAATCGAAAAGCACCTTTAGGATTTGTGCCAGTGCCATCGCAATAACCGCCGTTATAAGGTGACGGTTTGTCAAAAGGTCTGACAAGGAACTCATGTAACCACAGCTGGCCTTACCGCCGGTACAGCTTGCATGTTAAAAGGCTCCAGTGTAAAGAGGCCATCAGAGGATTTTTGCAATGCCTGCACCTCAGCTTCACAGCCCCGTAAGGTCTCGCCGCATTTTCCGGCCAGGGAAAGCCCCTCCTTGTATAGCGCAATTGCCTCGTCCAGAGGAGTTTCACTACTCTCCACCTGCTCTACGATATCCGCTAAACGTCGTAAATCTTCTTCGAATGTTTTCATTTGGCTTCCTCTCAGTAGGGGCTCTGCCCCCACGCCCCCGCCGCTCCGGTCGGAATGAATCCGACCTATGCTTCCTCTC
>WQSB01000193.1 GCA_009788085.1 Defluviitaleaceae bacterium | reverse complement strand
TGATGCCGATGCCGCGCAGCTCCAGAAAATAGCGGATATTCGCGGGGCATGAGCCGATTAGGGTTTCCGACGAGACACGTCGGACTTCCACCGCGTCGTCGGCTATGAAGCGATGACCGCGTTTGATTAATTCCAGCGCGGTTTCGCTTTTGCCTACGCCGCTTTCGCCCACGATTAACGTTCCCACGCCATAGATATCTAGGAGACAGCCGTGCATGGTGATGCGCGGGGCAAGCTGAACCTTCATCCAGCGTATACTTTCGCTTATAAAATCCGTGGTGGATAAATCCGTGGAAAGAATCGGCGCGTCATACCGCTGGGCGCAGTCCAGCATTTCGGGAAAAATGCCCAGCTTCCGGCATACCACAATGGCCGGAATCCGGTGCTGAAAGATGCGCCGCAGATTTTCTTGCCGGAAATTATCGTCAAGCTTGTTTAAATAGGTATGCTCTACCATGCCTATGATTTGCAGGCGAGCCGGGTCAAAATAATCAAAGAACCCCGCCAGCTGCAGAGCCGGCCGGTTAATATTGGCCTGAGTAAGCACCTTGGTTTTGATGTCAACCTCAGGGGTTACAACCTCCAGATTAAATTCCGAAATCAGTGTTGACAGAGGCACGGTGTAGTCTGTGCCGGGCGTATTGAACGCACCGCTGGCTTGCAGCCCTGTCATAGGGGTGAAATCCCTTTTACCTTACGGTCTGGCCCGAAAGCAACCCTAAATATGCTACCTTTATATTCCAGCCTTGCGGGATAACTACCCTTCAGCGACATATGCATTTTGTTTAGTACATCGGCCTCAAAGCCGTGCAGCACCCGCTCCAACTCGGCTAAGGTCATATTCTGCGAGGCTTTCAGCGTTACTATTTCTTCCATCTCCGTGATGTCCAAGGATACTCTCACCGTATTGTATTCACCCGTGGCGTCGCAGGTGTATACATATTCTTGCTCTAAAACAGGTTTTACGGCCATGTTATTTGCCTCCTTTAAAAAAATTGTGCACCGACTCAGCGGCTTTTTTATTCATGGATGGTGCTGCGGACAGAGCCTCAAGGCTTGCGCCGCGGATGGCTTCCATGTTCTTAAAATGCTTTAACAATTCCTTGCGTCTGGTCGCGCCAATGCCCGGGATATCGTCCAGCACGGAGCGCACCTGTGTGTCTGCTCGGAGTTTTTTATGATATTCCAGCGCGAAGCGATGAGCCTCGTCTTGAATGCGCGTTACCAGCTTAAACCCCTCGCCGTGATGCGGCAAAAGGACTTCCTCGCCGCGAAACAAGAGGCCTCGGGTTCGGTGGCGGTCGTCCTTAACCATTCCACACACAGGAATACTTTTTCCCATCGCCCTCAGAGCTTTTTCAACCGCGCTGATTTGACCCTTTCCGCCGTCCACAAAAATGATATCCGGTAATTTGCCAAAGGATTCGTGATTATCCTGGTAGCGTTTTAAACGACGGGTTAAAATTTCCTCCATTCCGGCGTAGTCGTCGGGGCCTATTACCGCGCGCAGGCGAAATTTTCTGTAATCGCTGTTTTTGGCCTTGCCGTTTTCGAAGACTATCATTGAGCCCACGGATTCATAACCTTGGATGTTGGAGATGTCGTAGGCTTCGATTCGGGTTAAGCTTATATCGGAGAGCTTTAAGGCTTCTGCGAGGTCAGCCAAGGCTTGGCTGTTGCGTTCCGCTTCCTTTTTTATATGCCCGCCAAACTGGCTCATTGTAAGCTCGGCGTTGGTTTGCGCCAGATTTACCATGGCGCGTTTTTCGCCTTTTTGCGGGACTGTTATTGTCACCTGCCGCCCGGTTAGGCCACTCAGCCATACGGAAATTTCCTTTTGCTCCGCAGGAGGGCTTATCAGAGTCAATTCCTTTGGGATAAATGCGGCCTCGCTGTAAAATTGCTTTATAAAAGCCGCAAGAATATCGCCGTGACTGTCTGTTTCCGCGACAGCCATAATATAATGCTCGCGACCCGATAATTTCCCGTCGCGCACAAAGTAGACTTGCATAAGAGCTTCGTCTTTTTCAATGGCCATTGCGATTACGTCGCGGTCGTCGTCTCCGGCCTCCACCTTTTGCTTTTCACGCAGGCCCCGCAAGGCGGCTATTGTGTCCCGTAGCTCCGCCGCGCGTTCAAACTCCATGTTTTCGGCGGCGGCGTCCATTTCTCGGGTCAGACGCTCCGACACGTTTACGTCCTTGCCCTGAATAAACATTTCCGCTTCTTTTACATATTTATTGTAGGTTTCCTCGTTGAGAAGCCGGTTGCAAGGTGCGCGGCACTGGCCGATGTGATGATTCAGGCATGGCCTCGCCTTGTTAAAATCCCGTGGAAAAAGCTTGCGGCACCGGCGCAGAGGCCATAGGCGATGCACTAAGTCCAACAAATCACGCAGATTTTGCTTTGATACAAAAGGGCCGTAATATTTGGCCTTATCCTTGCCTCGCCTGTGGCTGTAGAGTATCCGTGGCAGACGCTCGCTGGTGATTTTGGCATAAGGATAGGCTTTGTCGTCCTTTAGCCGGATATTAAATTTGGGACGGTGCAGCTTTATCAGGTTGTTTTCCAATATAAAAGCTTCGTTTTCCGTGTCGGTGACTAGGTATTCGAAGTGACTGATGCGTTTGACCAAGTGCAGTGTTTTCAGGTCGTTCTGGGATTTTGAGAAATAACTGCGTACACGATTTTTAAGATTCCCCGCTTTGCCAACATATATGATGGTGTCGTTTTCGTCCTTCATTATATATATGCCGGGGCGGGGCGGCAGATTTTTCAGCTCGCCCTGAATATCGAAGCGCATGTTAAGGCGTGCCGAATGGGTTTTCGTCCGACAGAATTGGCAGATTGGATTCCGCGTCCGTGCCCGTGGGTGGAGATGTGGGCGTAGGCTCTAACGAGGGCGGCCAGTCGGGTGGAGGTGTGGGTATAGGCATCGGGGGCCATTCCGCGTCCGGCGGAAGGGTAGGGGGTAATGGCGTTGGCAACGGTATAATCGGCGGTTCGTTGGGGAAAGGGTCTATCGGCGGCACTTCGGGCAACCCGCCCGGCGGGGCAGTCACCGGTGGCACAGGAGTGTGCACAGGCGTGTAAACCGGCGACGGCGTCAGCAGCATGTGACGATGAACCTCCTCGCCCGGAGGCACGGTTACGGTGTAGGTGGTATCTTCATGCCCGGGGAGGCGCGCTGTTACGCGATGGACTCCCGGTGCGATTGTGTGCGTCAGAACCGAATAGCCCACAAATACATTTTCGATGAAAATTTGTGCATTGGTGGGAACGGTGAAAATTACCAGTGTGCTGTCAATTACAATTTCCACCAGGTTGAAAGTAATGCTGTTGATTGGCCTGGTAATTTCTATACGTTCCTCTTGGGGCATAAAGCCATAACGCTCCACTCTCACCAACACTTCGCCGAATTCAACATGGACGGGCCCTTCGGAGAGGTCGTGCAGCTCTCCGTTAATCAACACATCCGCGTCTTGTGGATTGACAAAAATTTGCAATAAAGCGGCGCGAAGCTCCACATCGCCGAGGTTGAGCGAGGCGGTTTGCCCTTGCTCTATTAAAATTGTATGCACAAAGGTTTCAATATTGTCACCCTCGATGACTATCTGGTGTGCGCCTTCGGGCAAAGTCAGAGAGTTTTCGATGTCGTCCAGCGCGAAGAACAGATTTGTGCCAATCATGACCGTTCCGTTTATAACAATGTCCGAATTGGCAAATTGTAAAAAGCCATGGGCGGCGTCTATCTGAACCAGCCATGCGGTATCTCCCAGGCCAACCAGCGTCACCGAATCCACCGGGCGGATTTGCCCTATCGGGAAAGGCTCGCCCCGATACAGCACCAAGGTCTGACTGTTGAAATTAAAGCTTTCGTGGCCCACATGGATAGTAGCTTCCTCAAGGTTGATTTCCACATTTGTGCGGGCGCGGCGTTCCCAAGAGTGGACGCTTTCGCTGAGCGCGGCCACTTCCGACGTTCGGGAATCAAAGGAGATGTCCACCATATGCCCCACACGTAGCTCCGCAAAGGTCATGGGCATGTTAAGGCGCGTACTCAGTCGCGCATTGTCCGGCACGGAAAATTCCTCGGAACGGCGCGTGCTTACATCCATCAACGTAACAGTTCTGGTGTCTCCGAATGGGTCAATTGATGTTACAAGCCCTGTTAGGTGCCGCATATCAGGCCTATCCGCTATATTAAACGTCGGCGGAGGGGTGGGAGTAGGTACGCCACCAAAAATGTTTGGCGGAGGGTTATCAACCATATTTTGAAACACGATAACAAAGACCGTAAGGCATACCCCAACAGCCATCAGAATCAATACGATATAGAATGCCGCAAACATGGTTTTGCGTTTTTTATACGTTACCGGCGGGCGTTTGCCCCCGCCGTTTCCACCCGGGGGAGCAAAGGCAGA
>WQSB01000192.1 GCA_009788085.1 Defluviitaleaceae bacterium | reverse complement strand
ATGCTCCACCGCTTGTGCGGGCCCCCGTCAATTCCTTTGAGTTTCATGCTTGCGCACGTACTCCCCAGGTGGAGTGCTTATTGCGTTAGCTGCGGCACCGACGGTTTCCCGCCAACACCTAGCACTCATCGTTTACGGCGTGGACTACCAGGGTATCTAATCCTGTTTGCTCCCCACGCTTTCGTGAATCAGCGTCAGTACCAATCCAGTTGGCCGCCTTCGCCACTGGTGTTCTTCCTAATATCTACGCATTCCACCGCTACACTAGGAATTCCGCCAACCTCTCTTGGACTCTAGTTACCCAGTTTCTCATGCAGTTCGGGGGTTGAGCCCCCGGATTTCACATGTGACTTAAATAACCGCCTACTCACCCTTTACACCCAGTAAATCCGGATAACGCTTGCACCATACGTATTACCGCGGCTGCTGGCACGTATTTAGCCGGTGCTTATTCTCTCGGTACCGTCAACTGCTCTTTTCAATCGCAGAATGAATAGTGAATAATGAATAATGAATAATCTAGGAAGATTTGCTACGCAAATCTTGATTTGATTAAGTGATTTGATTTAATCAATTCGCCGTAGGCGAATTTTCCTTAAATTATTCATTGTTAATTATTCATTGTTCATTGTGAAACTCAAAGGAGCAGTTTCTTTCCGAGCTAAAGAGGTTTACAACTCGAAAGCCTTCTTCCCTCACGCGGCGTTGCTGCATCAGGCTTGCGCCCATTGTGCAATATTCCCGACTGCTGCCTCCCGTAGGAGTTTGGACCGTGTCTCAGTTCCAATGTGGCCGTTCAGACTCTCATCCCGGCTACCAATCGCAGCCTTGGTAGGCCATTACCCCACCAACAAGCTAATTGGACGCGAACTCCTCCTATACCGATAAATCTTTTCCCACTCGATGATGCCATCATGTGGGCTTATTTGGTATTAACTTTCGTTTCCAAAAGGTATCCCAAAGTATAGGGCAGATTATTCACGTGTTACTCACCCGTCCGCCACTAAACACATCGCTTCGCGATGTGTTTCTAGGGATGAGTTATGAGTTATGAGTTAAGGTCAAAAGCTTTAAAACCGTTGTTGCCGATTTGCGGCAACAGGTTTTTGCTTTTGAACTTCACTCATAACTCATAACTCATCCCTAGAAACACATTGTGAAACAATGTGTTTCGTTCGACTTGCATGTCTTAGGCACGCCGCCAGCGTTCATCCTGAGCCAGGATCAAACTCTCAGATTAATATTCGCTGACTTTTAAAATTTTTGCAAGCAAAGATTTTATCATTATGTTTTATCATTATAATAAAATAATAACAAAGTAAATTTGCATAGCAAAAATTTTATCATTATCAAAAATAAAATTTCCATAAATGGAATTTTCGGGTTTGAATCATGATTGATTCGATTTTTCGCATAATTATTTGGTTTTCAAGGTGCGTTTGTCACTTTGCGTAAAATCGTTTGCGAAAGTGACGAATATAATCATAACACAGCACCCAGATGATGTCAATACTTTTTTTAAAAAAATTTGAAAAATTTTGAAAAAAATGTCGGGGGTGCTTATTTATGGGGCATCTGCGCCAAAATAACGCCGTTTTCTTTGGCGATGTGGATGTCTTGGCCGTTTTTGCATGTGTATGTGATTGAGCTGGTTATTTGGATTGGGGGAGGAGTCGTCTTATTGCGCGTATGGCTTTTTTTATTGGCATGGGGGGCTGCTTTGCAAAAATTTAGCCAATCAGTCCATTTTGTTATGCCAAACATTTTCGCTATGGTTTGCCATGTCGGGGTGTTTTTGGTGCGATTCGCGTCGTGTTCGGCGGCGGAGCTGGGGCTGTTGTTGCGGTAGTCATTTAGAAATATATTTTGCCAATGCTCTTTTGTTTTGGCAAAATATATTTTTGACGAGCATAGCTTTGGGTCGGGATAGTGCTTGTTTAAAAATTCACGCAGGGTCATGTTAAAGCGCAGCTTTATGACGGTATGCGGGGGCAGGCCTTTTTTCTTGAAATCGGTGGTGGTGGGTGGGCGTCCATGGTCGATGATAAATTGGTTTATGGTGTCAAAAATCGTGCTTTCGCTCCAGCCCGTAAAGGGCATATCAGCCAAAATTTCTGCAATCTTTTTTTTGGCCGCCTCGTCTGTTAGAGCCTCAAAAGCCTTATGTAATGCCTGTTTGCGTGTCATCGGGGGCATCCTCCTTTATATTCTCTCCCCTAATGACTTCTATCGGCACAGCATAGGTGGAAAATTGCACACCATGGCTAATATCAAAATTATCAATGGCCTTTATCAGGCCAATGCAGCCCACCTGAAAAACATCATCAATATTTTCGCCCCGATTATTAAATCGCTGAATCACGCTCAAAACCAGCCGCAGATTGCCATAGATATATTCTTCTCTGGCCTCTTTATCGCCCTGCAAAATCCTGGAAAAAAGCGCCTCCTTTTCGCCGCTCTTTAAAATCGGCAGCTTGGCGGTATTTACGCCGCATATTTCAACCTTGTTCTTCATATGAAAACCTCCGCTAAAATGGAGTTGATGCATTACCTTATTTTTCACATGAACCCGCCAATATATACTTGCTAAAATTTCCATTTATTCCTAAAAATGCCTCCAGCCCTTGCCACTACTCATTTACCAATATTTGGAAATTTTTCCCGATATATTCATTTTGCAAAAGATTTCTATTGCAATCCCGACAAAAGTATAGTATAATAAACTAAAATCAAAGGGGGCGCAACGGTTTCGACGGGGGTTTTGAAAGCGAAGATAGCCATCCGCAGCGCATCTGCGTTATCAAGGCAAAAACTTTTAATAAACGACAACAATAATTTAGCACTCGCTGCTTAGTCTAAAAGCAGCTGTCAGCCGAGATATCCTGCCGCTCTCGTGTCTGGCATCGACAGGCGGGGAACCTAACTAGCCGCCGCATCTCGTCTAGTTAAAGCCCTATAGATGCTACCAGCAGCGGCCGCCGTCGGCTAGCTCCGCCCGCTGGGAATCCCAATAGCCGACTATGATGGAAGAAGCCTTCGCCAACAAATCTTCGGACAGGGGTTCAACTCCCCTCGCCTCCATAATTGACTTTCTCGACTTAAATGTATAGCCGAGAAAAGTGGTATTCATTTTAGGAAAGGAGTGAGTCTTGTGAATAAAAAATACGTGGTCTGGAATAACAAGGGTGGCGTAGGGAAAACATTCACCACCTATTGTATGTCAACAGAATATGCAAAGGAGCATCCTAATACACGTGTCGTTGTCGTAGACATGTGTCCCCAATCTAATATATCGACTATGCTTTTAGGGGGAAATGGACCCGGTGCTGATAACTCCTTAAGGCTTATGGACAATAAAAAAACTATAGCTGGATATATCCAAGTGCGTGAAAGTCGCTCAAGACGCGATAAAACAGGAAGCGAACTGGAGTATTTCATAAAGCCATGCGAATACAATCAAAATATGCCGCCCAACCTATATTTAGTTGCGGGCGACATTGACCTTGATTTATGTTCAGAACTCATAAGATATATGGAAATCTCACCGCAGAAAGATTCATGGAGAATCAGCCGAAAGTTGTTATCTGATTTGATAACCTCTTTTGAGGATAAATATAGTAACGAAAAATGTGTATTTTTCATAGACTGCAATCCGTCATTCTCGAATTATACAGAATTGGCAATCTTATCCGCAAACAATTTGATTATTCCATGCACCGCAGACCCCGCATCGTTACATGGAATGAAAAATGTAAGTAGAATTTTGTATAAAAAGGATATTAACAATGGTATCTATGTGCAATTTAACGAAAAGGCTGAACAAGAGGGGTTTGTCCTTCCGCGTTTCTATGCCTATATAAACAATAAAAACAGGACAAAAGACAGAAAAAGCGCAATCGCTTTCAAAGCCGCAAGCGAAGACATCAACCGCTATGTAACTGAAAATTTTGACGCTAGCATAAAATCTTTTGAAATTAAAGACTGCAATACACTGGCTGTTATAATGGACTATAACGGTATAAAACCAAGTAATTTGACAGCATCCTCTTACAAAACATATGGCAGAAAAGTTCAGGCAAGCGATAGTCAAATTAAACCGTTTAGAGAAGATTTGGAAAAAATTATCAATATGCTATAAACTTTGATATACTCGGAAATTAAAAACCGCCCCGCTTGTTGGTTTGGGCGGGGTGGTTTTTGGTTATTCGGCGGCGGTTAGCATGTCTAGGGGGGATTTGTTTGTTACCATGAATGTGCCGATTGTCGAGCCTATGGTTACGCCTAGGAGATAGAGGGCGGAGAGCATTATTACTGTGGTGATGGCGAAGCCTATGGTGGCTAGGATGATGATTGCGGCGATTAGGCCGGCGATTACTATTAGAAGCTGCTCGGCCAGGATTATGATGCGGGTGCGGCGGGGGCTCGCGCCTAGGGAGCGCATTATGGCGGCGTTGCG
>WQSB01000191.1 GCA_009788085.1 Defluviitaleaceae bacterium | reverse complement strand
GCCGTTAGGCGAATGCCGATTTTCGCCGATGTACCAACCGCGTGAAGGCGTAGCTAGAGTGAAGCAACCGCATCTGAGTGCCACACCCAACCGCCGCACACCCCAAATTAGACTCACGTGAAATATGGTTTTTTATTATGCCCAAATGTAAAACATTCTTGACATTCAGCCCCGAAGATATTAAAGTAAAAATGTAAAGAGAGTTTTACGTTTAAAGGGGGAGGGAGCGATACACGCAGATGAGGAATAAAATTAAAGAATTGCGCAAACAGCAAGGTTTGCGGCAAGAGGATATTGCTGTGAAACTTGGCGTTTCAAGACAAACAATTATTGCTATTGAAAATGATAAGTATAACCCTACATTAGAGTTGGCAATGAAAACAGCACGGCTCTTAAACACTACTGTTGAAGAATTATTTATTATGGAGGTGTAAGGTATGTTTTGGGTATTTGGCATTGCATTTTTTATAATTGCACTTCTTATGGTTGTATTGGTGATTAGAACAATAATTATCGCTTTTTTTACACGAAAAGACGAGCGCATGAAGCTAGTAGTCATAAAATCAATGGCACATGCTTTTTGTGTATTGCTTGCTTTGCAGGTTATTCAAGCGTTGCTGAAATTTGTTTTTATTCGGGAGGCCTACGATATATGGTGGAGTAATTTCACGGCAAGGCTTTATGTGGAGCCGGCTATGTTAAGTATGATAATTCTAGGAATAGCACTTATCATAAATCAACGAAGGTTTAGTTAGATTGATTCTGGCACTGGCGTACGTGACATTTTCTAAGGGTTGGAGTAAAATGCTTCCAAAATATGATTTACAGGAGGACCTGTATGAAAGAGCAATGGAAAGGGTTTAACAAGGGTGCGTGGACGGGCGAGGTGAATGTGCGCAACTTTATCCAGCGGAATATAAGCCCATACGATGGAGACGATTCTTTTCTGGCGGGCGCGACAGACCGTACCCGCGAGCTGTGGGAGGAAGTCTGCAAGCTCACAAAAATTGAAAATGAAAAGGGAATTTTGGATGTTGAAACCAAGAAAGCGTCAACCATAACATCTCACGGGCCCGGGTATATCAAGAAGGAACTGGAGCAAATCGTGGGCGTGCAGACAGACAAGCCTCTAAAGCGTGGCATCATGCCAAAGGGCGGCATCCGCGTAATCCAAAAAGCATTGGAATCCTATGGCTACGCTTTAGACCCGGTGATTGAGGAAATCTATACAAATCACCGCAAGGCTCACAACGACGGCGTATTTGACGCCTACACCGACGACATGCGCAAGGCGCGTGCATCGGGAATCATAACAGGCCTGCCCGACGCATACGGCCGGGGCAGAATCATCGGAGACTACCGCCGCTTGGCCTTGTACGGCACGGATTTTCTTATCAAGGTAAAAGAGGAAGAGTTGCAGCAAAGAGACCTTGCATGGCTGGAGGAAAAATACATCGGTTTGCGCGAGGAATTAAGCGAGCAGATTCGTGTTTTAAAGCAGCTTGCGGAAATGGCCGCGTCATATGGCTTTGATGTGACAAAACCCGCGTCAAACGCAAAAGAGGCCATTCAATGGACATATTTCGCATATCTTGCCGCCGCCAAGCAACAGGATGGCGCGGCAACATCTCTTGGGCGTGTGGCCAGTTTTTTGGATATCTATATCGAGCGCGATTTGAAAAACGGTACCGCCACCGAGTCCGACGTTCAGGAGCTGATGGACCATTTCGCGATGAAGCTGCGCATGGTTCGTTTTCTGCGCACGCCGGAATATAACGCCCTGTTCTCCGGCGACCCAACCTGGGTAACGGAGGCCATCGGCGGCATGAGCGAGGACGGCCGCACCCTTGTCACAAAAAATTCCTATCGCATGATGCACACGCTGGTAACACTGGGCCCCGCCCCCGAGCCGAATTTGACCGTGCTGTGGAGTGTTAATTTACCGGAAAATTTCAAAAAATTCTGCGCGAGAATGTCCATTGAAACCAGCTCGATTCAATATGAAAACGACGACCTGATGCGTAGCTATTGGGGCGACGACTATGCGATTGCCTGCTGCGTTTCCGCAATGCGCATCGGTAAGCAGATGCAATTTTTCGGGGCTCGGGCAAACCTTGCCAAGGCCCTCACCTACGCCATCAACGGTGGCAAGGACGAAAAAAGCGGCCTGCAAATCGCGCCGGAATTCGCGCCGATTACCGGCGAATATCTGGAGTTCGACGAGGTCTACCGCAAATTTGACCAAGTGCTGGATTGGCTGGCGCAGCTGTATATCAGCACGCTTAATATCATTCATTATATGCATGACAAGTATAACTACGAGTCGCTGCAAATGGCCTTACACGACAGGGATATTCTGCGTACTCACGCCTGTGGCATTGCCGGCCTAAGTGTAGTAGTGGACTCTCTTGCGGCGATTAAATTTGCAAAGGTCAAAACCATCCGCAATGAAAGCGGACTTGCAGTGGATTACGCCATTGAGGGCGAATATCCGGCCTTTGGCAATAACAACGAGGAAGTTGACAGAATCGCCAATGATATCGTCAAGCTGTTTATGAACAAGCTGGAGCGTCAGCGGGCTTATCGCGAGGCTATGCCAACCCTGTCGGTGCTTACGATTACGTCCAATGTGGTATACGGCACGGCCACCGGCGCGACCCCCGACGGACGCAAGGCCGGCGAACCCTTTGCCCCCGGCGCGAATCCCATGCACGGGCGCGATAACAAAGGCGCGCTGGCTTCCATGACATCCGTTGCGAAGCTGCCCTATGCCTATTCCCTCGACGGGATTTCCTATACATTTTCCGTAATTCCCAAGGCCTTGGGCCGTACAGAGGAAGAACGCGACCAAAATCTGGTGAGCCTATTGGACGGCTATTTTGCCGACAACGGTCATCATATTAATATAAATGTTTTCGATAAAGAAACCCTTCTTGACGCCATGGAACGTCCGGAGCTATACCCTCAGCTCACCATTCGCGTAAGTGGTTATGCCGTAAACTTTATTAAGCTTACCCGGGACCAGCAGCTGGAGGTAATCCACCGCACCTTCCACGAAAGGCTGTAACATGCAATCTTACGACCCGACTAAAACAGGTTATGTACACTCCACGTATTCCGGCGGAATGGTTGACGGCCCGGGGATTCGCTACGTTGTATTTTTCGCCGGGTGTACTTTGCGCTGCAAATATTGCCACAACCCCGACACATGGCAAGCAAAGCGTGGCACCCGTATGTCCGTTGAAGAGTTAGTAAGCGAAATTGTCGAGTACAAATCCTACTATGCCCGCTCCGGAGGGGGTGTCACCATTTCCGGCGGAGAGCCCATGGAGCAGCCCGGCTTTCTGGCCGAGCTGTTAAAAGCCTGCCGCGAAAACGGCGTTCACACCGCCTTGGACACCGCGGGAAATGTAGCCCCCAGCACTGCCGGGCGAATTTTCCCATTGACCGACCTGCTGATGCTGGACATAAAATCCTGCAACCCCGATATTTATCTGGATATAACCGGCAAGCGTATCGGCCGCACCCTTGAGGCACTGGAAATCGCCAGAAGTTTAAACACACGCACATGGATACGCTTTGTGCTTGTCCCCGGCCTCACCGACGACCCGAAGGAATTAACAGAAATGTCCAACTTTTTACGACCTTATGAAAACATTGAAAAAATAGAAGTACTCCCCTTCCACAAAGAAGGGGAGTACAAATGGGAAAGCCTAGTAATTCCATACACCTTGCTCAACACCTTGCCCCCCACCCCCGAGCAGGTGAGGGAGGCGCAGAGGATTTTGAGCGATGGTTGAGCCCACTTTCAACGGAATTGTCTATAGTAAAGTAATTGAGAGTGTATTTGTGTTATACTTTAGGATAGAGTAATTTTGTTTTCTTCGTTTCCTTATTCGTTTTGGACTTGGCGGCAGTATTTATATTTTGAGTGAGAAGGTGCAAAGGTGTATATGAAAAAGGAAAACCTGTTGCCAATAATAGCTCCGATATGTGTAATTGCCTTGGGGGCTCTCATTGCATACGTTTTTCACTTGTTCATAAACGAATGGGCTTGGGTTCTTCTTGCAATTGTTTATTGGGGCAGTTCGTTTTTGATTGCATACAAAACATTAGGAAAAGTGGAAATATCATCACTATTTCAAAAACCTATTGGAAGCAAGGGGTGGCTGATATTATCTATTGTCGTTGGATTTATACCGCTATCTATCCTGTTTTTGAATCTCAATTTACTTGTTTCGTATCCATTGATAACAGGGCTTTGGATAATATTTGCTTTCATAAATCCGTTTTTTGAACAAGTATTTTGGAGAGGGTATCTTTTGCAGAAATTGCCTTTCCGTTCTGGGTGGTGTGTTACATATTCAACAGCACTGTTTGTATTGAGTCACCCTCTTATGTGGGGAATATTTTCAATCGCAAATCGCAGTTGGATGGCTATGGTATCACTTGTAGTTATGGGTGCAGTTTGGAGCATTGTC
>WQSB01000190.1 GCA_009788085.1 Defluviitaleaceae bacterium | reverse complement strand
GCTTAATCAGCAAGCCGAGCGTCAGGGGCTGGCGAATGGCTGGTCAATCCGGGATATCGAAATCACTCCGGAAATGCGCGCCGAAGCCCAAGCCATGATTGACGAAGGCGGCTACTTCAGCGTAGAAGAAACAGCTGCCCGTATGCTGGACTTCGCGGTAGCCCTTACCGGTGGCGACCCCAACAGAATCGAAGTAATGCGTGATGCGGTACAACGGGGCTTCCGTCAAGCTGAGCGCATGTTCGGCGGCGAGCTTCCCGAAATAAGCCATCAAACCCTACAAGCTGTTATGGACGGCTTTGACGAATGGGCAGCCGCAGGCTCAGCCTCCGCTATTACATTGCTCAACCGTTAAGATTATAAATTCCATATATCGTTCAAAGTAAGGGGGGCAGGCCCCCCATAAAAAAGGGGGAACTGTCATGACGATTCAAAATATCGCACAAAACCACATGAGCGAACCTATGATGCGCGTGGCCAGCGGCCAAAGAATAAACTCTGCGGCTGACGACGCGGCAGGCTTGGCAATTGTGGAAGACATGACCGCGCAAATTCGTGGGCTAGACCAAGGCACCCGCAACACAATGGATATGCAGGCATTAGTATCCACCGCCGAAGGTGGCCTCGACACCATCAGCGACAGCTTAAACCGCATCCGCGAGCTAAGCGTTCAATCCATGAACGGCACTCTCACCGATGCCAACAGGGAAATGATTCAGGCAGAAATAAGCCAGCTTGCCGACGGCATTCAAGCCGCGGTGGGCGGAGTCCAGTTTAACGGCATGAATCTGTTGGACGGCTCTGGTCAAGGCGGGCTTAACACAGCTTCCGGCCCAGACGGAACAGGTGCGCAGGTGGTTCTCAACGACATGTCCAACCTCGCCCAGGCAATCACCAACTACAACGTAACCGGTGATTTCGAACTCAGCGACATTGACGCAATGATTGCCGATGTCAATGCCGAGCGCGCAAATCTTGGCGCGACGGAAAACCGCCTCACTCACACAGCCAACGCCAACACCGCTTCCAGCATCAATCTATCTGATGCCAGAAGCAGAATCGGCGATGCCGACATCGCTCAAGAAATGATGGCCGTGAACCAAGAGCGTGTAATCACCGAAATGCAAATCCTAGTGCAACAACAAACCCAAGAGCAGCTCGAACAGGAGAGCCAAGTAGTAGCTGGCACTACAGGCGCGTAAGGAAGTACAGGGGGATTTCTTGTTAAACCCCAACAAAAAATCGAGAGAGGTGTGAGCCAATCTCGATTTTTTGTTGTAGAATATTTTATAAGAAAACAAATACAACATGCGTAAAGTCTATTGCTTTTCCATGGAAAGAGAGGCGACAAAATCTATACCCGTGCCCAAAATGTTGGGGATGATTACGTCGCCGGTTTTTATGGGCGGGCGTACTGTTACCGTGTATAAAAGCCTTGCGGCCTCAAGGAGTTTGTCTTTTGGAAGGGGCGCGCTTGTTTTTACCGGCAGGGCGTTATTAACCGCCCCGACTATGCGAACGCTTCCGGAAATGGAGCGGCGCGGGTCGGTCTGTTCCTTTTGGGCGTACTTTAGGCCGCGGGTGCAGGAATATCCGCTGATTTTATCGCCTTGGGTTTTCAGCAGGCAGCCCCAAGGACAGACCACACAGGTGAATTCATTCAAATCCGCATCACTCATACTTTTTCATGCCTCCTTCGTCGGCGATACAACGCAGTTGGTGCAAAAATTTGCGGGCGAATTTTCACACTCTTCCACCACCCTTATTGTAATGCTGTCGCAGTTTTCCAGGAATTTTTGAGATACGCTGACGCGCTCCATTTCTCCGGGGGTCATGTGGCCGCGTGGTAGTTCAATGGTCTTGCCCCCGCCGCTTATTTCTATGACGGCGTTATCGTATCTCGAGCGGATGCGAAAAAAAATATCACATTTTTTGTCGATACCGTCGATTTTGATTGCGCCCTCGATATTCGACGGGCGTATTTTTTGCGGAACGGTATAGGAAACGCCGTCTCCGGCAATAACGGCCACGGCTTTTGCCTGAGTGCCGTTTTTAACGAGTGCCGCCGCGCGCCCGGCAATCAGAGCTTCGGCGGATGCGAAATCCACAAGGTCATGGACGTGGACGACGTTGCCCGCGGCAAATATTCCCGGGATGCCGGTTTCGCGGTTTTCAAAAACCACGGGGCCTCCGGTTCGCGGGTCAATTTCGATATTGGCGTCCCGAGACAGCTCATTTTCGGGGATAAGCCCCACCGATAATAACAATGTGTCGCACTCCCACAGCTTTTCGGTGCCGGGAATCGGCTTCAAATCCGGCCCAACCTGTGAAACCCATATGCCCTCAACGCGGTCGCGACCTTGAACCGCCGTTACGGTGTGAGACAAGTACAGCGGGATGCCGTAATCATCAAGGCATTGGGCGATGTTGCGTTTCAGCCCGCCGGAATAAGGCATAAGCTCAAACACGGCGGGGACCGTCCCGCCCTCAAGGGCTATGCGCCGCGCCATTATGAGACCGATATCTCCGGAGCCGAGTATACAAACCTTGCGCCCCACCATGTAACCGTCCACATTTATAAGCCGCTGGGCCGCCCCCGCGGTGAAAACCCCTGCCGGGCGGTCGCCGGCTAGGCCGATTGCCCCTGCGGTACGCTCCCGGCATCCCATGCATAGGACTATGGCGTTGGCCTTAAGCTCCATATAACCGTCCGCCGGATTGATTGCGGTAACGGTTTTGTCCGCCGTTATGGAAAGAACCATGGTGGAGGTTTTGATTTCGATGCCGGTGTTTGTGAGCATTTCCAAGGAGCGTTCGGCATATTCGGGCCCGGTCAGTTCTTCTTTGAACATGTGCAGTCCAAAGCCGCTGTGAATACACTGATTCAAAATACCGCCCGTCACCTTGTCGCGCTCCAGAACAAGCACGCGCTCCGCCCCCGCGCCACGGGCCGCCGCCGCAGAGAACAATCCCGCTGGCCCGCCCCCAACTACGATTACATCGTATATCACAGATTCGCCTCGCGTCTGCTTGGCAGTCATGTTAAAAAGCCCCCTTTACGCCGGTTAGAATATACGAGCCGTCCCGGTCTTTTAAAACCTCGGTCGGGTTGATACCAAACCGCTTGGAAATCAGCTCAATAATGCGAGGGGAGCAAAATCCGCCCTGACACCGGCCCATTCCGGCGTGGCATCTGCGTTTGATTCCGTCAACGGTAGTGGGCGGAATGGGAGAATTAAAGGCGTCCAAAATTTCCCCTTCTGTGATGCTTTCGCAGCGGCATACGATGCGTCCGTAGGCGGGATTTTTGCGTATAATATCGGCGCGCGCGCTGGCGTCTAAATATCTGAAGCGTACCACGTCGCGCCGGTCGATGAAGTTGTTTTTTTGATACAGCCTTAAACCGGAATTTTCCATTAGGCGAACCAGCTCCTCGGCTATTGCCGGAGCGGAGGTCAAGCCCGGGGACTTAATGCCGGCAAGGTCATAAAAGCCCCTGGCGGCCTCACGGATAATAAAATCGTCAACATCGGCTATGGCGCGGACACCCGCAAAATTGCGGATGCTATCGCGTTTGTTTAAGCCCGGCACGGACTTAGCCGCCGTTTCCCAAACACTGTCTAAGGCTTGTGCGTTTGTGCCCGCGTCGCCGGGACAGCTTACGGTTTCGCTGCTGGGGCCGATTAGTAAATTACCGTGAACCGTCGGTGTCACCGCAATTCCCTTGCCGAATTTATTGGGGCATTGGAATATCGTCCGTGAAACCGCGTTGCCCGCCGCCTTGTCCAACAGATAATACTGCCCTCTGCTGGGAGTTATTTTAAAATCGGGCTCTTTTAAAAAGCCGTGAACCTTGTCGGCGTAAAGACCGGCCGCGTTGACGACTGTTTTTGCAGGATACTCCCCCTTGGAAGTCGTTACCAAAAAGCCATTGTCGATGGCTTTTATTCCGGTAACTTCCGCACCCAAAGAAAATTCAACGCCGTTTTTCGCCGCCGTTTCGGCAAGGGCTACGGCAAAATCCCACGGGGATATAATTGCCGAGCCAGGTGCGTTAAGGGCGCAGATAACTTCCTCGGACAGGCGCGGCTCCAGCTCGCGGGCCTTGTCGCCGGAGATTATTTCAATTCCGGGGACTTTGTTCTCTATTCCTTGGCGGTAAAGCTTTTCGATTACCGCCCTGTCGTTTTCGTCAAACCCAATAACAAAAGCCCCGTTTTGCTTATAGGATACGTTCAATTTTTCGCACAGTTCGTGAGCCAGTTCGCTCCCACGCACATTAAGCCGTGCCATGTACGTACCCGGTTCGGGGTCATAACCGGCGTGGATTAGCCCAGTATTTGCCCGGGTTGTCTCCCCCGCTATGTCATTGAGACGGTCAACGGCCGTGACCTTGAGGTCATAGCGCGAAAGCTCATAGGCCGCCGCCGCCCCAACAATCCCGCATCCTATTATAAGAACATCAATCATTGGCCTCCTCCTTTTCATTTTAATGGGGG
>WQSB01000189.1 GCA_009788085.1 Defluviitaleaceae bacterium | reverse complement strand
AGGCGCGTCCCTTTTTGCGGCAATCTCGGCGACGGCCTTTGCCTTTAACGGCTGGCAGGCCGCGCTGGCCTTTAACACGGAGATAAAAAACAGCAAGCGAAATTTCCCCATTGCATTGATGCTGGGATTCGGGTTAATCATCGTGGTGTATGTACTTTATTTTATTGGCGTGGCCACGGCGTCTCCCGCCGCAGTGGAACAGATGATGCAGGGCGGCGGCGAGAATTTCGCCCAAGGGACTCACAGCGCGTTCCGAAGCGTATTTGGCCCGGCCGGGGGCGTGCTGGTTGGGTTTATGATAATTTCCGGGCTGGGCATTTTAAACGCCTGCTGCCTGGGAATGAGCCGTGCCATGTATTCGCTGGGGCGTCGCGGCGTGGGCCCTATGCCGGAAAGAATGGCGGAACTTGACCCCACAACCAATGTGCCCAATAATTCCATGGTAATGGCGGTGGGTATCGGATTCTTGTGGCTATTTGTAATTTTTGCAAATCAGGCGGGCTGGTTCAATGAATTTTCGTTCAGTCTGCCGGATTTTTATAATTTCAGTTTCTTTGCATTGCTCGTGCCGATTTTCATTTGCTTTGCTATTAGGGCCAAGGATATTCACCCGGTAAAACGCTTCGTTGTGCCCATTTTGGCCACTGCCGGCGCGGGTTTTATGTTTACTACGTATTGGCTTGGCAGCTATACACACGCGATTGTGTATACGGCCACCTTCGTGATTTTGGCCTTAATTGGCTTTGGCATCCGTCCCCACTTTCGTGATATTGTTTAAAAAAATAGATGAATTGTCAGAAAATTTTTACTTTTGCTATAGCAAGAATGGTTTCTTTATGATATTATCTTAACGCTATGAAGGAATCTTATGTGAAACAAAAGCTCAATAAGCATATAATTTTTTACGCAGTGGTCATCTTGGCTATGGCGGGAATGATTTGGTTTGGGCTAAGTAGGAATAATCAACCACGGGGGGCTGAGGGAGTTTCTTTTCTTCCCGCACGGGTTGTGGAGGTAGTTGAGGACAGAACTCAGCTAAACGCAGTGGGTGCCCGGGTGGGAACACAGTATCTTAGGGTGCGACTGTTGTCGGGGCCTCGCAGGGGCGATGTCGTTGAAGCCCGCAACATGCTGTTTCCCATTGAACACGCCGTATATGCACGGGAGGGGCTGCGGCTACTGGTGTTTTTTGAGCAAAGGCCGGGCGCGGCGGATTATGATTATTTTGCCCATGTACAAAGCTATGACAGGTCGCTGGGTATTTATATAGTAGTTCTCGGGTTCTTTGGTTTGTTAGCATTGGTTTTTGGGAAAACCGGTATAAGGTCTGCGTTCAGCTTGGTTTTTACATTTGTTGTTATTATATTTCTTTTGCTGCCCCTGATTGTAAGCGGCCACCCGCCGGCCCTAATGACAGTTTTGCTCTCACTTTGCATCATCGTGGTTTCGCTGATTTCCATTATGGGGTTTGAGAAAAAAACCTTTGTCAGCATTGCGGGAAGTAGCTTGGGAATTTTATTTTATGGCATATTTTACTTACTAATCAGCGCGGTGCTTCGTATTACCGGCTTTAATGTACAAGAAGTTGATTTGCTTATCGTCGCCGGGCTTGGTGTAGGGGTTAGTGAGTTGCTGTTTTGCGCAATACTTATCGCGTCCTTGGGCGCATTGATGGATGTTTCGGTTTCCTTGGCCTCCGTTACGGCGGAGATTAGCGCGACCGATAAAACCGCCGGATTTAAGGAGCTGTTCAGCTCCGGCATGAAAATAGGAAGGGATATTATAGGCTCTTCTTCCAACACTTTAATATTGGCGTTTACCGGCACATTCTTTATTATGCTTATACTGTTTAATATCAACAATGTTCAATACGCCGTGCTTATAAACCGCACGGACATTGCCATAGAAGTGCTGCGCGCCATTTCGGCATCCGCCGCCATGGTCTTGTGCGCACCGGCAACGGCTTTCATTGGCTCTCATGTTTTTGCAGCTAAAAAAGGTTTGCCCAAATCATCTAAAAGAAGGGTGTAACTGGAGGCTTGAAGTATATGGAGAGATTTAAGAATCCTATTTTCATGACCAATCAAGAAATTAATAAAACCTACGAGGGCAAGTTTGTTCTGGTGGGAAAAAAGGACGCGAATGTCACAATTTTTGATGGGGGGTATGTCCTTGCCGTTGCTGACGATACCAGTGAAAACCACAGAAGCTTTATAAAAGAAGTTAGATACAATTTACAAGGCACAGGGTATGTACACTACGCATACATCGATAAGGGAGACGACTTGCGTGTTGTATTCAGTAACTTTAGATAGCGAGGCCCACCCATGGCAAGCAGCTAAATAAATTTTCTGCCGTCATAGTAGGTGGCAGGTCCTATGGAGCTGTTGCATTTAGTTTCGATAATGTATATCTGGGAGGCTTTCATATACCTAAAATGCTTGCTTTCTCAGCGAAGTATGAGGGAACTTTAAAAAACAGCGTTTTGCTGGGATTAAACGTACTTAACAATCTTGAGTTTACTGTATCCAGGAATAAAGGTGTATTCGAGTTCAAAGAAGATGTCTGGAATTTAGTGGCGGATAAAGAACACCCGTTTACAATGTTTTTCGAACAACCAAGCCTCAAACCAGTGTATCCCTCGTTGCTGATAGAAGGGATGTGAAATAGTGACAAAACTGGAGCCTGAAGCAGATGCAGACAAGAAAAAGTCAGAATAATAACAAACATGTGGAAGTAAGAAAGGGAGGATTTTAATGCGAAGACTGGTTAATCCAGCAAGGCGTTGTATGGCTGTATTGATGGCTGCCATAATGACGCTGAGTCTAGCGACAGGTTTATTTGTCGTTGAAGCAAGCGCAAGTGAGCCGGCCCCGTTTTCAGGGACGCCGGTTAGGGGTTCGAATTACAGGAACCTCAGCCTAAACCCGGGGGCTAATAACTCCGAAATGCGCTTTACATGGCATTCGGGCTCGCCTACGGGTGCTATCTTTATCGGCGGGGATATTTACCGCGAGGTAATATTTGACGCCACAGGGGGCACTATCGTGCAACCCTTAATCCAAATGATGGCGGCAAATGATTCACAGACATGGATGCTTGTTTCCGAAAGCACAACACGGGTGGAGGCTCATCGCGGCCTAGGCGCGATGGGTGTTGACACAACAATGGTGCCGACCCGCCCGGGCTTTACGTATTATTTACATCAAGTGTCGGTGTATGACCTTCCCTTTGATACGGAGTTTGCATACCGTATTTTGTGGGACATCACCTTTGACGGAAATGGGGACGCAGAGTCATGGGACGGAGAATCCACCCCCAAGACCTTCCGTACGGGCGGAAGCGACAGCTTCCGGTTCCTGATTGCCGGCGACCCGCAGATTGGTGTGGGCGACGGCTTGGCACCATCAGGCACTTATGATGCCACTATAGACGGCCGCGAGTGGACGAATACGGTGGATATAGCCACAAGGACATTCCCCGATGCGGGTTTTATTTTGTCCGTAGGCGACCAAATTCATTCCTCTAACTATGTTGCCAATCACGACCATGTGGTCATTTCACAGTACAGGCATGACCGCATGTTCTCACCAAGGGGACTGCACAATCTGCCTCTTATAGGGGTAGCGGGCAACCACGACGGCTGGTCATCTCTCTCTGCTGGTGTGCCCACGCACAATAATGCAAACCCCAGATTATGGCCCATGCACTATAATATCCCCGCACCGGATACAGTAGGTGTGAGTCCTACTCACCCAAACGTATTCCGCCATCGCACTGAGTTCTACACTCAGTTTGACTATTGGGTACGCTGGGGCAATACGCTGTTTTTTGTCATAGACTCCAACGGTGCCGACAGCGGAATCCACAGGGTAATGAGTGGCGATAGACTGCAATTTTTGGAAGACGCAGTTGCGTACAACACCAACCCCAACCACCCCGATGGTCCTGTAGATTGGTTGGTTGCAACATTCCACCACCCGGCATTTTGCGTGTACCGTATTTCCGGCGCGACAGAGAAAACACAGGTTATCCAAAACTTTCTGCCCCATTTGCATGATCTGAACTTTGACCTTGTGCTTACGGGACACGCCCATGTTTACGCACGCACGCACCAAATGATTTTAGGCGACTATCAGCTGGAGCAATACTGGCTGGACGCAAACGCCAATATTGTAGGCGGCGGACTCAGCACCGAAGCCACTAATGCGGTGCTTGACCCCACAGGCATGGTGCATATCACATTTAACTCGTCTTCCGGCAGCGGTTATTACAACGTTACATGGATGGCGAACCGCAGTTACATTTCTACTTTTAACCAAAACTTCCGCCGTAACTTCTCCGTAGCGGAAGTGACCCCATACTCATTCTCCATCAGAACGTATCAAGTCAACAATAACGGCTCACATACCCTGGTGGACGTGTACACCATCGTGCGCCGTGTAGACGACCAGATTCCTGTTTCATCAACGCGGCAGATGGATGATGAAATTTTCGAGCGCATCACCCCGATTGCAAGGATGGACGCAGAACATGGCGTACCCGCCACACCCGAAGGCTTGGGGCTTCCTTTGACGGTTGGCATTGAAACCAACCTGATG
>WQSB01000188.1 GCA_009788085.1 Defluviitaleaceae bacterium | reverse complement strand
CCCCCAGCAGCACCAACGCTCCCACCGTATACACCCGCACCACCTTCCGCCCCCGCACCACCCGCCACAAACAACAATAACGCAGAGCAACAACTAATATCAACATTCGGTGATGTGGAACAGCTAACGTGGAACAATATGTCCCAAGACAGCAGAAATCTTTTGGTAAATGCCTTTGATGTACGCTTGCAAAGCCACGAAAACAGGCTTCAATTCCAAGCACTATTTACCCAAATGAGCATACAGTACAACCCCGCATTTCGTGACGCAGTAAACAACGGCACTCTAAGTTTCCAAGGCGACCTAGCCGACAGGCTTACACGGCTAGGGGTTGACTTGCCAAGCACCACCGCCCCCACAACACCCGAAGCACCCGAAGCAGTAACGGCACAAACCGAAGCACCCCAAGCCATAACCACCGCAGAAGGTTTTAACCTAAACTTCCGTGACCTTATGGAGCAACAAAACGCCATGTTATTAGAAATGTTTAGAAACCTAAACCAAAATAACGATAACATGGAATACGGACCCATAATGCAAATACTCGCCGCCCACAATCTAGCCTAACACATTTTCAAAAATGACAGGAGTGTGTTCATAATGAACATAGGCAACATTCAAAGCAACAACACCAATTCGAGCAACGTCTTTAACGTAGGAAACATAAGGACGCAAATGCAAACGGCACAAGCTAACAGGGGAAGAACGCCGCTAAGACTTCCCGCAGAAATTACCCAAGACACACTAATGCAACCCGTCACAAATGCAACCCATTGGAACGAGAGAACCAATGTAAACGCAAGGCTTGACAGCATTATGCAGGGTAATGGCAACTACTCAACACTCAGCGATTCAGACATGAGCCGATTAGTGCGTGGAGCGGCAGACGCAATCCGCACCCCCTCATTTGGTGAACAAAATCGCAGTATTGCAGAAATGGCAAATTTCTTAGAGCAGAAGCTAAACGAAATCGAAAATGATGAAAGCCTTTCACCCGAAAGACGAGATGTGTTGCGTCAAATTTGGCAGGAAGGTATGGTAATGGCAGTACAGGGCAATCATACTCCGAATGTTCCCGCTGTCTTTTCTGGTCTGGATATTGATGTGATAAACGGCAGGTGGCAGATAGCCGCAACAAGAGAAGAAGCCGAAGCCACAGTAAGGGAAGCAATAGGACATGCCCATGAAATCGCAACAAACATATCATCAATCACAGCCAATGCCGAAATTCAAAACTTGATACTCCAAGGGTTGGAAGAAAGCATTACAAGAGCAATTCTTTTCAGTGCTTCTCAATACTATTTACACAATCGTTCCCAAGGCATGGGAGAAACAGCCGCCAGTAATGCAACGTCAGCGTTTCGCCGTGAAGCCACAGAATTATTCTCAACACTAAGAAATGAATGGGGCAGTCCGTCAAGACCTACAACTGGTGTTACAAGAGAATTATTTAACAGCTTAGGTATGTAATCCCCAAATAACAAAAACCGCTTGCATGGATTAAACATTTCCGCAAGCGGTTTTTCTATGCCTTAAAATCCCATTCCTGAAAATACAGCGGTAGTAGTTTATAATTGAACGGCAGAAGAAAACCGCAACAAGACAGGAGCGTGACAGTTTGGCAGTTATTCACAAAGCCAAAGACAACAGCGTAAAAACGATATTAGCCGAACCCGAATTGTTTGCGGAGTTTTTGCGTAACTTTATCCCCATAGATATTCTTAAAGACATAGCACCCGCAGACAACGTATAAACTTAAATAACGAAAAATCAATTTTCGTTATTACAATCGTCGAACATGAATCAAAAGTAAATTATCGTGCGTCCTTCAAAATGCTTTTGTACATTGCGCTAATCTTGGACGAATACGAAAAAGAAATAAACAAAGACGCAAAAATCAGCCACGCAAAAGACTTCAAATATCCACCCATACTCCCCATAATTTTCTATGACGGCGAGAGCGAATGGACAGCGGAAACAAACTTCTTAGACCGCACAGAAATGAGCGAAATTTTCAAAGAGTACATTCCAAAATTCAAGTATGTACTTGTAAGCCTAAAAGATTACAGTTTTGCAGACCTAGCCGAATTTGGTGACACACTATCCCTATTCATGATGATAGATAAACTCAAAACCGCCGAAGCGTTTAGCGAACTCGGCAACCTTCCCAAAGGGTATATCGAACGCATGGAAAAGATGAACGTGCCACCGCATTTGAAAGAATTGCTAGTAAAAGTCATCACGGTTCTACTACGCAAAATTGACGTACCACAGGACGAAATAGACGTTCTAGTGGAGAGGATAGACGAAAGGGGCATTAGTGAAATGTTATCTATTGAAAATTACAGCGTACAGGCAACACGGCGAGAAGCCGACCAACAAAGGGCAGAAGCGGTACAGCAAAAGACAGAAGCGGAGCGTCGCTTAAAAGCCATGTTTGACAAAGGTAGTACAGTTTCGGAAATCGCAAGCATGATGAATGTGACAGAGGAAGATGTAACCGCATTACTGCCCGAACTCGTACCCGCTTAGGATAAAGCACAAGCAAGCCATAAAGTATTGCCGCCTAATAAGAGGAATAAACCTTTTATTAGGCCTTTTTTGTGCCTTTTTTAGCAAAGTGATAAAAAAGTCCTTGACAAGTCGCCACAGGTGCGCTCGATGTTGATTTCCTCTTGCAAGCGCAGAAGAATGTCCGAGTTAAATCCAAGCTGAATAAATCCGCCGCCCGTCCGCGCCAAGCCTGTGTAGTGGCGTATGTCGCCCAAATGTCATCTGCTGTTATGATTAGAAATCAACTTGTTGAAACTATCGATTTTTTACATGAACCAGAGCAACTGCTGCTACTTGAGATTGCAAAGCGATTCATTCCGGGTGATGTGGCAACACCGGAAGATATTCTGGATATTCGTCAGGCCGATGAGGAATTTGCCCATGGCGAGTTTTTTAGTGACGCAGAAATAAATTGGAAATAACAAATCAAGTCCTCTGCGCAAACTCTCTTTGGATATTCCTATCCTGGGTCTTTTTGGCAATGGCCTCGCGTTTGTCGTATATCTTTTTGCCCTTGGCTAGGGCGATGTCTAGTTTTACATAGCAACGATTGAAGTAAATTTTCAGGGGGACAATTGTATAGCCCTCTTGGGAAACTGCCGCCCGGAGGCGGTTGATTTCCCTGCGGTTAAGCAGAAGCCGGCGTCTGCGCACGGGGTCAAGATTGTGGATATTTCCGTGGGAATAAGGGCTTACATGCATCCCCTCAATAAAGGCCGAGCCGCCATCTATTTTAATGAAGCTCTCCTTGAGATTGCAGCGGCCCGCCCGCATGGATTTTACCTCCGTGCCGGAAAGGGATATTCCCGCCTGAAATGTTTCTTCTATAAAATACTCGTGGTAGGCTTTTTTATTTTGGGAAATCAGCCTGTTTTCGCTCTTCACTTGGTTTACACATCCCTTCCAATGGGGTACAGTATATACAGAAATTAAACGAAATGGAAGGGTTTGTTAGTATGGCCCCTATTAAATGGTTTATGGAATGGCGCGAGCGGCGCAGGGAAAAGCTTGACAGAACCAGAGAGAAACGGTTCAGGCGGCGTTACCGGGTATATCAGGTGGGCTTTTTTATGCTACTTGGAACCTTGGGATTTACGGTATACGCAAATTTTGATTATTGGGCATTTAGAATATTAATCGCGCACAACTATGTATTTACCGACGCGCTGGACGAATTATACGGGCAGCATATATTAGAAGAAAACCGCAGAAGCTTTGGCCGGGATTTTGACCGGGTGGTAATTTCCGTGGTGACGGGCGCGTTAAGCGAGATTAATAATGACAGGTTTACTTATTTATACGCGCCGCAGGAGATTCAGCATGTGCGGGCGGTTGACAGGGTAATTGCCCGGCGGGTGGAAGTTGAGGTCTTAAACGAGGACACGGTGCGCCTGTTTATCCCAAATATATCGCGCTACACCCGGGAATTTGTTTACGAGCACAGGGATTTTATGGCGCAGTTCCCCAATATGGTGTTGGATTTGCGCGGCAACTACGGTGGATGGCTGCCCGATGCACACCGCATCGCCAGCCTGTTCACGCCCCGCAATGTGACGCTGTCATATCACCAGACGCGAATGTCCTTCTTCACCGAGACGATTACCTCCCGGGGGGAGCAGTTCTTTCATTTTGAAAACGTCGTGATTTTACAAGACCGCAGAACCGCCAGTGCCGCAGAGGTTCTCATTTTGGCTCTGCGTGAGCACACGCCAAATGTTGTCACCATCGGCTACAGAACCGTAGGCAAAGGCATCGGACAAGTGACGGTTCCGCTTACCAGTGGCTACGCCGTCCGCGCCACGGTGCTTAACGTCCTCGGGCCTGTGGGGCAGTCCATTCATCTGGTCGGCATCTATCCGGATATCCCAGCCGACCCATATATCGACATGGTTGAACAAGCCCTAGAAATTATCGCGAATTCCCGCTAAAACGAACTAAAAATTTTAGGGGCGACCCAAGGGTGTTGGCCAAAAGGGCGGCAGCGCGGGGAGTGAGCGCGCTAACGCTTGTCGCACGATGATTGACTTTGGCAGGGCAGTGTCTGTGTCGGTCTTGCCCGGGTGCAAGCCCGACGGTGACACAGGCCCCGCCATGCGCCACTAATCGCACGACTTCGCTAGACGCGCGCCTCACTCCCCGCGCTGCCGCCCTTTTGGCCAACACCCTTGGGCCACCCCCAAAATTTACATTTTGTTCAT
>WQSB01000187.1 GCA_009788085.1 Defluviitaleaceae bacterium | reverse complement strand
AAACCGTGGGTGCAGAGCGATGCCGCGACTGCGTCGGCGGCGTTTTGAGCGATAGTAGCCACGGATTTGAAAGACGTTTGCTATACAAAGAACTCCACTGCGAATCCAGAAGGAATCCACACGGTTCCGTTTTCGATAAAGCCGCCGACCCGCTCTACATTTATAATGCGGACTGCGCCTAGGGAGTCGGTTACAATTACGGCGCGGGTTTCGTTGTTCCATTCCACGGTCGCGCCATGGGCATAGGCCGTCAAGCGAAGAGGGACATAGGGCTGGGTTGTATCTATGGTGGGCTCTGTGGCGGGTGCTGGAATCCGGGCAAATACAGCATCAAAAATCGCTTGTATACCTTCGGACATTTCCCCAAAGAACGCAGGAAAATCCCAGTTTAAGTCATGGTTGTGGCCGTAAAAAATATTTACAGTTACATTTGCGCGCCCCAGTTCTTGAAGTCGTGCATACAATTCCCGAACATAACGCACATGCACATTTGCGTCCAGTGTTCCGTGGAAAATATAAATGGGCAAGTACAGCTCTGGAATTAAATCCATGTTAGGACGAAGGGCAAAATGCTCTTGAAACCATCCCGAGGTCAGCAAAATAGGATAATTTTCCCGCATCCACTCGTCGTCTCCGCGCTCAATGGCGTCCAGCAAAATCTGTGCGTCGTACATATGAGGCGGCATACCTTGAAGATGCCATAATATTAATAAATCCTCCACGGTAAAAAACCCGTCCTCGTTTAGGTCAAGGACATCAAAGGGAGCACCCATTGCGGTTTCCCATGGCCCGGCATAAAAGGCATCTCTGTTGATGCGCCCGTATTCGTCCATTTCGAATACATCTTCCAACATCATCATGACCGCACCGCCGGAGGCTTGCCAGTGTACGACATCATACATATTTGTAATGGGAACGCCCGTCAAAAGTAGCACATCGGCCAAGCCGGGGTGGGTGTATTCAAACAAAGTGGAAATCTGCGCGCCCTCGCTCATTCCAATCAAGAAGATTTTGGCATCGGCAAGGCGTGGATTTTCCCGCACGGTGCGCAACATATGATATACATCCTCAACTACATTTGAGGGAAGATAGGTCAAATATCCGGCTTCGTCCACTTCTACGAAAAATGGCGGTTGAGTGCCGTGAGTCACACCGCGGGTATTGGCGGTCATAAATGCCACGCCATTATTTGCAAACTCGTTGGCCCAAAAGTCCATAAAATTCCAAAAACCTATCCCGGGGACGTAGCGCGTCATTAAATAGGTATTTGGGCCGGATGTGCCCGTGTCTATTACAATCGCGGCCACCGGGCCGTCACCGGCGGGTATGGTCAGTCTGCTTTGAAAAACATATCCGTCCGTGGACGTAATGCTTAAAATTTCGGAGCGTTCGTTTACGGACTCGCTTGCAGAGTCAATCGCGTGTACAAGCGCGGCTAATAATGCTTCAATTTCTTCGTTAGCGGGATAAGCCGCCAACGGCACAGCCATCACCATGGTCAATAAAAACACTGTTACAATCAATTTTATCCTTTTCATTATATCCTCCTTTAATTTTCCAGCCCGCGTTTTTTATACAGAATCGCAAAAAACGCCAGCAACACAATAAAATTAGCAGTGATAATCCCCATCCGCACCCATTCGAATTCTCCCGTGCTTGCGAGGTTAAGTAGAGTATACCCCACTTGCTCCGTAAAGAAGTAATAAAGCACATTGTCTACAAAAAAATTATCCTGGAAGAATATTGGCAAAATTACAATCAGCACAAATGGTGTGGACATGGCAGAGGCCGCTGCCTGATTTTTGGCCAACAGCCCAAAGGATGCACCCATGGCAATTGCGGCAACGACACCCAGGCTTGTTACCGCCAGGAACGCCGCAAAGGATATGAAATCCACACCCATGACAAAATAAATCGCCACATTGGTAACAATCGTAATGGTCGCCACGGTAAGTACATTACTAATGAAGAAATCCAATACGGATACCGTGGAGGTAATAAGCACATTAAGGGTGAATTTTTCCTTTTCCTCGGCAATCAGGCAGGACATTGTAAAACCGCCTGTCATTAGAACATTCATCAGCACAACCATGATTAACATGCCGGCAAACGCTTCCGGTGGTGCGTCATATGGCAGAATCGTACTTTGCAGATACGCCAAAAGTATCATCAAAACCGGGGAGACTGCAACAAATGGATTGTAAAAGAAATTTTTCATTTGCTTATTGTAAAGCGCGTTTATTTTTCTCATTGAAATCATGCTAATGGCTCCTTTCGCGTCGGTTTGGCAGTCATGATAAAAACTCCTTTCGCGTCGGTTTGGCAGTCATGATAAACCCCTCCCTGTTAGTTTTAAAAAAATGTCCTCAAGGGTGGGCTCTTGGGAATGAATCGTCAGCACTTTGCCGCTGCTTACAAGCTCCGCGATTTTGCCGCTGCTTTCGGCATTGATGGGCAGCACCTGTTCTTCGCCGTCTTCCAGCACGATTTTGACGCTTTTTTCCGTATTGTACTTCTGGCTTAATTCGTCCAGCGTGCCCATGTCAACTATTATGCCCTCATTAAAGAGGGCAATGCGGTCGCACAGCTTGGATGCCTCCGCCATATTGTGGGTTGTAAGAAAAAACGTCGTGCCTTCGGCTTTCATTTCCATCATTAAATTGTGAATTTCTATTGCTGTGGACGGGTCAAGCCCGCTTGTGGGTTCGTCCAAAAATAAAATTTTTGGACGGTTAAGCATGGCCCGCGCCAGAATAAGACGCTGCTTCATACCCTTGGAAAATTTTTTAACCCGCTTTTTGCTGTCATCGCCCAGCCCTACCTTTTTAAGTAGCACGGGAATTTCGCTTTTGTCGGTGTTAAGAATCCGCGAGAAAAGCAACAGATTATCGTAGGCGGTCATGTTTTCATACACGCCGGAATTGTCTGTTACGATGCCGATTTGACTGTAGATTTCGTGGTTAAGGGTCAAGGTGTCCCGCCCCAAAATCGTGGCCGTGCCGCCGGTCTGCCTTAATTGCCCGGTGACAATTTTAATGGTCGTGGTTTTTCCCGCCCCGGACGGGCCAAGAAATCCAAAAAGCTCCCCCCTATTAATTTCAATTGAAACATTCTTGATGGCTGTTTTTGCCCCAAAATCCTTGTGAATATCCTGCATGGCAATTGCACAATCCATGGGTATCGCCTCCTTTCGAAAAAATAACGTAACATTTTTGTACCACCGTCGTCAATGCATACCTGTTGACACTTCGCGTCGGATTGAATAAATTAACGAGGGGGATTTCTAAGAATTTGTCAACCGGGAGTGACGCTGATGGAACTTGGCAAGAAAATAAAGGCTTTGCGGGAGAAACGAGGCCTTACCCAAGTGGAGTTGGGGCAGTTGTTAAATTTTGACAAATCATACATAAATCACATAGAAAAAGGCCGCCGCCCGATTTTAAGCGAAAATCTCGAAATGCTCAAAAAGGCATTGGAGGTGGAGGGCGTGCCTTTGACAGAGGAAGAGCAAGCCGATTTTATAAAGGAAATATATAGCTGTATGCTGGTGCTTTTCACAAGGGAATTTGAAGTCGCGGCGGAGCTTTTGCCGGATTTGGAACGCCGCGCGGGCTTGTCTCTTGAGCCATCCCTTCATATATATTATGACCTGTTATATACACGGTATCTTTTTTGCGTAGAGGAGTATGCCGCCCATGCCGCGCAAGTGGAAATTTTGGGTAAAAAAGAAAATCTTAACGAAGAACAGCTTTGTATGTACTACCGGGAGCTTGGGACAAGGGAGCTGGAAAACTTCGAATATAAGAAAGCCCTTTCCTATTTCCGCCGCACTGAGGAGCTAAGCTATAGCCTTGCACCGGAAAACATGTCCGTTATTTATTACACCAATTACGCGATTCTTTTTTGCCTGACGGATATGGATTATCCCAATCAGGCATTGGATTATTTGGACAAAACAAAAGAAGGCGTCGGCAAAATTGCAAACAACGCCTTCAATATTTATATTCAGGCGCACATGGCCACAAATTACAGTAAAATCGGCAAGGGTACCGAGGCCATAGTGCTTTTGGAAAGCTGCATCCGCGACGAGAAAAAACAACATGTGAGCGGCACATCAGAAATCCTGGCTTGGTTGCACACCAAAATGGGCCGGGTGCATTATAGAATGAAGGATTTTACCAAGGCCGTGGAAAGCTTTGATACGGCGATTGAGTATTTCGGGGAAAGCATAGTCCACATAAACGACTATCTAATCAACCTCTGGTACAAGGCCGCCGCGTTGATTGCCCTTGAACAGTTTGAAAAAGGGGCCGCTTGCCTGAAGGAAGGTCTGCCGTTGGCCGAACCCGGAACCTTATTTCACACTTTGTTTCACGCGCTGAAGTTTTCCCTTCAACTGGACACGCCCACTTCCCTTGAATACATGGAAAAAACGGCAATCCCCCACTTGGTTGAACACGGGCAGCATTTGACGGCCATAGACTTTTGCGAAAAACTAAGCCTCCATTTCGAAAAAACCAGAAAACATGCCCGCGCACTTCGCTACACCAGAATGGCCTTTGATATTTACAAGAGGCTTGCAGAGGGTGTGGAAATTAGGGAAGGGGTCCCAACCGTGTTAGCAAAGGGGCAGCGCGGGGAGTGGGACGTGCGACTAGCGTAGTCGTGCGATTAGTGAGACGAGCGCGGGATAGTGCCATCGCTGGGCTTGCTGCAAAGCAAGACCTGCACAGGCACTTCCCAAGCTGGCTCAATCATCGCATGACAAGCGT
>WQSB01000186.1 GCA_009788085.1 Defluviitaleaceae bacterium | reverse complement strand
GTTTTCCTAACGCACCTTCGGGTGCGCGTCGTCAAAACCTCCTCAATTGGCGAAAAATCGCCTCAAAATCTGGTCATTTTCGGTTAGTGGCAACAGGCCCTAAATCACAACGGCATCACATCAAAGTTAAACATATTGCTAAGGATGCATTACAGGCGAACGCCGGGCGAACTGCGCTGGCATACCCTTCACTGCCCGTAAAATTTATAAGATGGGAGGATTATGAAAACACATTTTTTGAAGGGTTTCAGAAAATCGACACTAAAATTAAATGAAGGAGTTGTAGCTTAATGAAAAAGAAATTGGCATTTTTACTGGCATTGGTTCTGACAATATCAATGCTTCCAGTAGGAGTAAGTGCCTGTAACGGATGCCACGCGGGGCCCGGTCATAAAGCCGAAGTCGTGAGCGAGCAAGCCGAGCCCTTTGTAGCAAGTCAAGGCGATTTTGCCGGTTTTGCGGCATCGTCACCCTTCGCCTCAGTTGAACTCGGCATAGATGCATTTATGGTCACGCCGGGTGCCCTTTGGGTAGGGGAGCAACAAGGAGTTATCTTACAGGATGCAGATGGATCGGCAATCTTTGAGATTACAACTGACGGCCCCGATGGCGTATACGATGTTTTCTTAAGCGTCTGGGATGGGACAGGATGGTATCACCCTATACCTACCCCCGGAGGGTTTGAGTGGCCTTCAACTTTAACAATCACCAACGGCACAGGCAATCTGGTTTTTACGATTCCGGCCAACACTTTTTATTGGGGTGACACTTGGCTATCGGTGGCATTGGTTAGCACCGACTATATCCTTACAAGTGATTTCTCTTTTGCACTAACCGTGAATCCACCGCCTATTGTTATTAATGCACTTTACCAACGATTTCAGAATGCATGGGGTCAATTCGACGACTATGGTGAGATTATTGGATTTACCCACAGATTTTTTTTCGTAGTTCAAGCCGAAAACTTTCCAGAGTGGGTTTGGGCATGGCTTGACGATGGATTGTCATTCAGCGGCTTGATAGCGGGAGATATTAGCTGGGCCAGTATTGGATGGCGGCCAAACGGCAACCTCGAGCTATTTGTTGATTTCAACGACATAGTGCCCGAGGGCGTATATCAGCTTGAGGTGACGATTGACGTATATTACTGGTATGGCTTTCCGCCGGTAATGGTTCAGTTTACGCTAACGCAAGACCAATGTGAGGATAGCATACGTCAAGAGGTTCTGTACCGGCCAAGCTGGCATGTTGGTACTCAACTTGCACCTGTAAGAGCAGGGGAATTCGGCATCGCCTCTTTCCCCGTAACCACAAGGAATGTGCCGAATGGTCAATATTCGGCGTTCTTGCATTATTGGGCTACCCAGGAAGATATCGACGCGGGCTTCCAAGGCAACTTGGGTGACTGGATTGCGCTTGAAATACCCGGCGTTGTTTTGTCAGAAGTTTTGCATATCAGTAATAATGAAGGAATCATAATGCTGGTGGTAACTCCCGACGCACAGCTCGGGGAGCATCCCTTCTGCGTTGATATGTTTGTACCGCGCCCCGGCGGCGGGGATTTTCTTCTTACCTCAGGAACGCGCTGGCTGATGATTGACAAACCCGGCGACGATGAGCAACCGGCGGCACCCACAGGCGGCGTTAGCTTCGATTATGTCAACTTCCCGCAGACAGCCAGCGTGAACTTAAACGCCAACCGCAATTTCCACATTCACGCGCAACTTACACCGGAAGGACGCGCTTCGGACTTTGCCGCAATGCATTTTACTTGGCTTAGAAATGGCCAGCCGTGGGCAAGCGAAGGCGGCGGGGGCTCTATTCCGGCCACAGATATTTTAAATCCCGGCTTCGCGGGTATTCGCTTGCAGCTTGAAGGAGGACTTACCCAAGCACAACGCGGCGGCAACTGGACATTGCAGGTATCGCTTGTCAGCAGTACCGGTGAGGTTTTATTCTCTGATACTTCCAGAGTTTCCACATTAACCGTAACCACACCCGGCCAAGGCAACCAGGGCCAAGGCCAACAAGGCGCAGGGCAAGCTCAGCAACCCGCAGCCCCGGCACCTCCGGCCGACGACGACGAGTTTAACATCGTAACCACCGACGATGCGGCGGAAATCATTCAAGAAGCACTGGACGCTCTGGAAGAGGGCGAACAGCCGGTGATTCGGTTTGAGCTGGAAGAGGGCGAAGAGGGCGTATCCATATCAGGAGAATCCCTTCAGGCATTGATTGAGTACGGCGCGTCGGTTGTAATCGAAAGTGCGGGCTTTATTATTGCTTTCAGCCCTGCGCAGCTGGCCGCCCTTGGTGCCGTCGGCGGTTCCGAATTAACATTTATTGTGACCCCGGTTGCAGGCGGAATGTTCCTTCCGATGCTAAGAATGGCCGTAGGCGCGGGCTTTGTGCTTATGCCTTTTTCCCATCTTCTTAGCCCGACGGATATAAGCACGGCTCTGTTGAATGACTTTTTTATGTCGGAATTGCTGGAGGTATCCTTGCTTATAGACGGCGAACCGGTGGAATTGGCTTATGGAGCGATGCTGTCCATGGATTTATCCGGTATTAATATGACCATGGTGCAAGAAGCAAGGCTTACGGGCATTGTTTTCTACGGCGACCCGGCGGATTCCCGCTATATTATCTTGGGCGGTACATTGGAAGACGGCTTGTTCAGCTTCCCCATTTTCTCATCGGGAGTACACGGTGTTATGACGCAACCCACTTCTGTTGAAATGCGCCTTGAAATCGGAAGCGCGGCGTATTCGCTGGACGGCATCGTCCGCGCCAGCGCGATAGGCACTCCGTTTGTTGACCCCGCAACCAGCCGCACCATGGTGCCCTTGCGTTTAATCACAGACGCTTTGGGCGCGGATGTTAGCTGGCTCAACGAAACCCGCACTGTAACAATTTCAAGAAACGGCGTTAATCTGTTCCTTTCCGTGGACGCACCGTTGTTTATCGCCGGAGAAAACATGGGCACACCTATGATAATTGACGGGCGTACCTTTGTTCCGCTCAGGTATGTCTCAGAGGTTCTTGAGGCTTACGTCCTTTGGGACGGCGGTGCAAGGGCTGTTTATGTATTTGAATAACAAATCCAACGGAAATATCTGATATCAGGTACAAAGGTTTATTCAAGGCGTCAAGAACTTTTTGAATCAAACATGGTGAGGCGGCGGCGAGCATTAGCGTAACATTCACACGCCGCCCCCCCCTCGCCAACGCGCTTGGGCCACTCTCTCCAAAACATGGGGCTTGACAAACCACGGCAACGTGATATTCTATTTGCGACAATTAAATAATGCATCCAGAGAGGTGGAGGGACCAGGGCCCTGTGAAACCCAGCAACCGATTTTTTATATCAAAAACACGGTGCTAATTCCCCCGGTTTGTTTGCAAAAAACCGGAAGATGTGGAGAAAAACAAAAAGCCCTGAAAGGGGCTTATTTTATTAGGAGGAATTAAAATGCATTTATTTACATCGGAGTCGGTAACAGAAGGGCATCCCGACAAAATGTGCGACCAAATTTCGGACGCGGTGCTTGATACGATTTTGGCGCAAGACCCAACGGCGCGTGTGGCCTGTGAAGTAACCACCACCACGGGCATGGTGCTTGTGGCCGGGGAAATCACAACGAAGTGCTATGCCGACATCGAGAAAATCGCGAGGGACACCATTCGGGAAATCGGCTATACCGGGGGCGACATGGGCTTTGACGCGGACGCCTGCGCGGTGCTTGTGACACTTTCCGGGCAGTCGCCTGACATTGCCATGGGCGTGGATGTGTCACTGGAAAGCCGGGAAGAGGGCAAATCTGCGGATACGGGCGCGGGGGACCAAGGCATGATGTTCGGTTATGCCTGCGACGAGACGGCGGAGCTTATGCCCTTGCCCATTTCTTTATCCCACGCGCTGACCCGCAAACTGGCGGAAGTGCGCAAGAATCGCACACTTCCCTATCTTCGTCCGGACGGTAAGGCTCAAGTAACCGTTGAATACGACGAGAATAAAAAGCCCGTGGGTGTAAAAGCCGTTGTCGTCTCTACTCAACACAGCGAAGACGCCACCAACGAGCAACTCCGTGCCGATATCATGAATTATGTAATCAAAGCGGTAATTCCGGCAAATCTTCTTAGCGCGGACACGAAATACTATATTAATCCTACCGGGCGTTTTGTAATCGGCGGTCCTGTGGGCGATGCAGGCCTTACCGGACGCAAAATTATTGTGGACACCTATGGCGGATACGCCCCCCATGGCGGCGGCGCGTTCTCTGGCAAAGACCCCACCAAGGTTGACCGCTCTGCCGCTTATATGACGCGCTATATTGCCAAAAATATCGTGGCCGCAGGGCTTGCCAGCCGCTGCACAATCGAAGTGGCTTACGCTATCGGTGTTGCCCAGCCCGTTTCCATTTTTGTGGACACCCAGGGCACGGGCAAAGTCCCCGATACAAAACTTTCCGAGCTGGTGAATAAACATTTCGACCTGCGCCCCGCAGCTATTATCAATCACTTTAAGCTACAACGTCCCATTTACAAGCAAACCGCCGCTTACGGCCATTTCGGCCGCACCGATTTAGACCTTCCGTGGGAAAAAACCGACATGGCGGAAACCCTTAAAAAAGCGGCGGGCTGCTAATTTTCGGAGAGGCCCCAACCGTGTTAGCAAAGGGGCAGCGCGGGGAGTGGACGTGCTAACGCTTGTCATGCGATGATTGAGCCAGCTTGGGAAGTGCCTGTGCAGGTCTTGCTTTGCAGCAAGCCCAGCGATGGCAC
>WQSB01000185.1 GCA_009788085.1 Defluviitaleaceae bacterium | reverse complement strand
AATCATCGGCTTGCATGATGTCCCCGCCACGGGTGATGTTCTCTACGCCGCCCAAAGCGACAAGCAGGCTCGCCAGCTCTCCGAAACCGTTGTAGCCAAGGGCCGCGAAAATATGATAAAAGCCACCCAAGGCAAGGTTTCGCTGGACGATTTGTTCAACCAAATCCAAGCCGGACAGGTGAAGGACTTAAATATAGTAGTAAAAGCCGACGTTCAAGGTTCTGTTGAAGCCCTGCGCGGAAGTTTGGAAAAACTCACCAACCCGGAGGTTCGTGTGCGAATCATCCACACAGGCGTTGGTGCAGTCACAGAATCCGACGTAATGCTGGCATCCGCATCCAATGCAATCATAATCGGTTTCAACGTGCGCCCGGATACTTCGGCGAAATCCGTTGCCGAATCCGAAAACGTGGACGTGCGCTTGTACAGCGTAATTTACTCCGCAATCGACGATATCGAGGCCGCCATGAAGGGTATGCTTGACCCGGAATTCGAAGAGAAAGTCCTTGGCCAAGCCGAAATTCGCCAAATCTTCAAAGCATCCGGCATCGGCACAATCGGCGGATGTTATGTCACCGACGGCAAAATCACCCGCAATGCCCAGGTTCGCCTTATTCGCGACGGTCGCGTAGTCTACGACGGGCATTTGGATACACTCAAACGCTTCAAGGACGATGTCCGCGAGGTCAATCATGGTTACGAATGCGGTATGCTTTTTAGAAATTACAACGACATCAAAGAGGGGGACAAAGTAGAAGCCTATGTCATGGAGGAGATTCCCCGATGAAAACTCGCATCACCCGTATTAATGACGAAATCGCCCGCGTAACAGCCAATGTTATCCGTTCGGAACTTTCTGACCCGCGCATCGGCGCAGTGGTCAGCGTGGTCAAATCGGAAACAACTTCGGATTTAAAGCATTGCAAAATTTCCGTCAGTATTTTGGGGAACTCTGACGAGCAAAAATCCACTATGGACGCCCTTCACCGGGCAACCGGGTTTATACGTCGGCGCATCGCCGAAACAATTAATCTACGCCAGACACCGGAAATCAAATTCGAGTACGACGACTCAATCGAGCATGGCATGAGAATGCGCAAGCTGATTGAATCAGTAAATTCCGGTGAGAATTGAAAGAATGTGTTTATCCTATGAAGCAGATTATCGAATTATTTCGCGAACGTGAAAGTTTTGTGCTTGCCGGGCACAACGGTCCGGACGGCGACGCTATCGGTTCTTGCTTCGGGTTGGCTTTGGCCTTGGAGAAAATGGGCAAAAAGGTTCATGTCGCGCTGGAGCCTTATCCGCAAAAATATAATGTCATTCCGGGGCGACATTTTATGTATCCGCGCCTGACGGAGGATTTTCCGGTAGAGGTTTTTGTAGCATTGGACTGCGCCGACCTGGAACGGCTTGGCTCGGCTAAAAGTCTTTTTGACCGCGCTGAAATTACCGTTTGCATAGACCATCACGAGACAAACAAGGGCTTTGCGCAGCTCAATTACATTGAACCGACGGCATCATCCACAAGCGAAATGGTCTTTCGCATCATAGAGTTTCTGACTAAGCCGACCGCGGATATCGCGTCGGCTATTTATGCTGGGATGGTAAGCGATACGGGGGGCTTTAGGTATGTGGTCACGCGCAAATCAACCATGGAAATTGCCGCACGTCTGATGGATATGGGCATACCCTTTACGGAAATTTATAACGAATTGATGTACAAACATCGTTTTGTCGCGGGAAAGGCCATGGGCATTACCATGATGAATGCCGCACAGTCCGTAGATGGTCGGATTGTGTATTCCTACATGACGCGGGACATGCTTGCCGATGTAGGCGCGGACCCTTCCGATTTGGACGGTGTAGTGGAATACTTGAGGGACACCCGTGGCGCGCTGGCAGCTGTTTTGGTATACGAAAGGCACGCAGAAAACGAGGTCAAGGTAAGCCTGCGTTCGAAGGGGCCACACATGGGGCGCGTCGCGACGGCTTTAGGCGGCGGAGGCCATCCGCTTGCGGCGGGGGCGACAGTAGTCGGTTGCTCTATTGAGGAGACAATGGCGCGCACAATGGATTTGATTGAACAGGAAATCATGGTCTACACCATGGAAAGCAACCCGGGTATAATAAATGTCTATAAAGAAAAAGGTTATACGTCTCATGACGTTGTGGCCATTTTGAAAAAAGTCGTAGGGAAAAAAGCCGGCCACACCGGCACGCTTGACCCGGAGGCGGAGGGTGTTCTGCCGGTTTGCTTGGGACGGGCTACAAAGCTTGCCCACTATATAACCTCTGCGGATAAAACATATGTGGCTGAAGTTGTTTTGGGTGTGACAACGGACACTGGGGACATGACGGGCACGATTTTGTCCCAAACAGACGATGTGACTAACGACCAAGAGAAAATCGCGGCTGTGGTGGAGTCCTTTAAATTTGAAAATCGCGGGGAATATTTGCAGACTCCTCCGATGTATTCCGCCGTAAAAATTAACGGAAAAAAATTATACGAGCTGGCTCGAAAGGGAAAAACTGTCGAGCGTCCGTTAAGGCCGGTTGTTATACATGACATAAAAATTTTGGATTTTGGCGAAAGCCGGTTCACCATCGAGGTCACCTGCTCGAAGGGTACTTATATCAGAAGCCTGTGCGTGGATATAGGCGAGGCCTTGGTTTGCGGCGCGGCAATGGGTCATTTGAAGCGTATTCGAAGCGGAATTTTCTCAATCGAAAGAGCATATACGCTGGAGGAAATCAAAGCCGCCGCCGAGGATTTCAGCCTTGGCGGATTGATTTTGCCCGTTGACCAAGTGCTCCCCTATCCCACCGCGCTACTAAAACCGGAGGGTTTAACGCGGGCGTCCAACGGAAACTCTTTGCCTCTGGATTTAGTGAAAATAAATCAGCCTTTGGAAGCCGGCCAAAAATGCTGGCTCAAGGACTATGGCCGTATTTTGGGGCTGTTCCGCCGGGAGGGTAATAATCTACGCCCGGAGGTTATGTTATAGTGGTAGTGCTTGCGATTGGCAAATTCGAAAGCATTCACAGGGGTCACCGGGCTTTGCTTGGGGAAACCGTCCGCCGCGCAAAAGAATCAGGGCTGGCTTCCGCCGTTATGGTGTTTGAGCCTCATCCTTTTACGGTGCTTGGGCATTCGGACTATAAGCCGCTGTTTACTCAAGCGGAACGATTGTACTTATTTGAAGAATGCGAGCTGGAGCATGTTTTTACTTGCCCCTTTGACGCAGAGTTTGCCGCGCTCTCCCCTGCCGCCTTTTGCAAAAAGCTGTTTTGCGAATATGATGCCCGCGAAATCATCGTCGGCGAGGATTACCGCTTTGGCCAGAACCGCGAGGGCACGGTGGAAACCCTGCGCAATGAAGCCGCGAAATATGGTGCGGGCGTTTTTGTTTTCCGGGTGATGGAAGCCAACGGGCAGGGGATTTCCACTTCACTGATTCGGAAATTACTTGCCGGGAATCGTCTGCCGGAGGCCGCGCAACTTCTTGGTTTCCCTTTTTTTGCTATTGGAACCACCGAAAAAGGCCGCCAGCTTGGGCGCACCTTGGGTTTTCCCACTCTTAATTTTTACCCGGATGATAAAAAATTTTTGCCCGCCGACGGGGTTTATGCTACCCGCACATTTATTCGTGGCGTGGGTTTGGACAGCATCACCAATATTGGTCTGCGCCCTACCGTCAGTGAGCCAACCGGTTTGGCAAAAAAACGGTCGGTGGAGACACATATTTTAAATATGCCGCTGGATTTCGATTTGTACGGCGAGTTTATTAAAGTAGAATTTTTGCAATTCATACGCACTGAACGCCATTTCGATTCCTTAGACGTTTTAAAAAATCAGATTCAAGAAGACATATTACAAATTTTGCGAAATTTTTCTTCTTGAATTCCCGCTGCCCACAGTTTATAATGTCGCCACAGAGCCTGGGATGCTCGATACCCTATTATTTTGAACCTACAGACGCAAAACGGGAGTCCTATTTATTGCAATTCCTACGTCGTGCCTCTTCGAGTGGAAGGCGGAAGTCTTGTTGCGGACACCCACCTAGCCTAAGGCTAGGTGTCAAAATATAGGACCGGTATCCTGGGTTATTTTTGTGCCTTTGGTAATTACCAAAGAAAGGAAATACCACATGCGCGAAACCCTTCAAATAGATGATGTAAAATTGCTGGCAGCCGCCCAACACGAACTTGGTGCGGGCAACCAGCACGCCGACTCTCCAGCTTTTGAAGAAATCATCCGCCGCTACGAACGGCTTATTTACCATGTCGCTTACAGATATTTTAATAATTCCGAGGACGCCCTAGACGCCGCGCAGGACGCCACCATAAAAATTTACAACGGCCTGTCTCGTGTTGTTTTGCCCGAAAACGGCAGCCTAAAAGCCTGGATTTGTACCGTAACCGCCCGCACATGCTTGGACGCCCTGCGAAAACGCCGCCCCCAAACCACGGAATTGACCGAAACTACGCCAACAGCTCCCCTACCCTCCGCAGAAGAATCCGCCGAGGCCAATGAGCGCGTACAGGAAGTTCTTGCCGCCATAAAAAAACTTCCCGACGACCACCGCATGGTGCTGATTTTAAGGGACATGCAGGGCCTATCCTACGAGGAGCTTGCTGATGCATTAAAAATTACCGTCGGAACGGTAAAATCCCGGCTGTCACGGGCACGAGCCGGGGTGAGGAAAGCTTTAAATTCTTAAACGTCTACTAACTGTATAAATGTTGCGAATGCTAAAAGAAGTAACAGTAATTGAACAACTTGCTTAGCTCTAATCTTCGCTTTTATGGCCGCACCTCCTAAAGTTTTTAGGTATTAATTACCACACATTGGGGGCCCGCTCGAATCAG
>WQSB01000184.1 GCA_009788085.1 Defluviitaleaceae bacterium | reverse complement strand
TACGGAATTGTTTGGCATTCCTTTTGTCCCGGTTATTTTTGAAGAATTGACTGACCTAATGGCGGGGCTTGAAAACGGAACTGTCCATTTTACCGGGCAGCTTCCTCGTATGCCATTTCTGAAAGAAATTTTTGCCATGACATATCCCATCTCAAAGAGGTCAACCGCTTATGTGCGAATACCCAACAGCCGGCCGCTTTCGGAGATTGCGCAGGAACGCCCTTTGCGCTTTGTATTTCAAGGGGGCTCGGCACTCCCCAATGTTCTGCGTAATGCCGGCATATTTGACGAATTTGAGACTATCCGCGTAGAAGCCCCGCGGGACGCCACTTTAATGCTTAAAAACGGCGAAGCGGACGCATATATAGGTGACGGCGTTCTGACCCTTTCCATTGAATTCCCGGGCTTTCGTGTGGAGCCTATTTATCCGTTTTTATTTTCATACAACGCATTTTCGGCACGAAACCCGGAATTTATTCCGATTATTGAAACTGTGCAAAAAGCATTGGAAAACGGAGCGATGTCCATTTTGGCCGGGTTTTATGCCATGGGCAAAGAAGATATCGCGCGGCACAGGATGTCACTCTTGCTTACCGATGAAGAGCGGGAATTTATTATAAACAACCCCATTATCCCCATTGCGGCGCATGGCTTCAGCTACCCGATAAGTTTTTTTGACGCAAGGGCACGGGAGCAAGGGCTTCAGGGCATTGCCCATGATATATTAAGGCAAGTGGAGTTGATTACGGGCTTGGAGTTTGAAATCCTCCGGCCTGACCGCTTTTCCTTTAATGATACGCTTCAATTATTAAACGATGGGGAGGTTTATTTGGTTGCGGGGTCCTTCCACACAGAGGGCGAATACCCCTTTTTGTTGTCATCCGGTTTTTTCTCGGACAACTACACCCTTTTATCCCGCATCGACACGCCGCTTATCGGTGCAAACGAAGTTTTATACATGCGGGTAGGCCTTATTGGAAGCAGCTATAATGATATTGTTTTTCACACAATGTTCCCGAATCATTTGCAAATCTCCCGCTTTTCCACACAGGACGAAATTTTAGACGCCCTGGAAGCCGGCGATGTAGACTTGGCTTTTACAAGCCTTCGCGGGCTTATGCGTGTGACCCATCTCCTTGAGCGTACCGGGTTTAGGGCCAATATAATCTTTGACAAGTCCTATTATATATCATTTGCCATTAGTGAAAATATGCCCTTGCTTGCGCCCATTATTGACAAGGCACTTATGATTGTTGACACCCAATCCATTTCGGATGAGTGGATGGGCAGAACATTTGATTTTAACGCTGTGGCACTTAGAGCACAGCGTCCTTGGCTTATCGGTACGATAGTTTCGCTTGCTTTCGTACTTGTCCTGTCGTTCATTTTGTTCCGCATACAACGCAGAAAGGTGGCTATGGAGCACGCGGAAGAAAGCAACAGGGCAAAAACACGGTTTTTGGCAAGGATGAGTCATGAAATTCGCACACCCATTACGGCAGTTTTAGGTATTTCCGAAGTTCAATTAAGAAATCCGGATATGCCGCCATATATGGAGGAGTCTTTGGTAAAAATCCATGACTCCGCCAACACACTTCTAAGCATCGTAAATGACATCCTGGACTTTTCCAGAATAGAGTCAGGCAAAATGACCATCACCACCGAGGAATACGAAGTCGCAAGCCTGGTAAGCGACGCCGCTCATCTGCACATGATGTATTTAGAGCATAAAAGCACCGCCTTCCAAATGAACGTAGATGAAAATTTACCTGCTGTTTTAGTGGGGGATGCGTTGCGAATCCGGCAAATTATGAACAATTTGCTCTCCAATGCCTTTAAGTACACAGAGGCCGGCGTTGTCACCCTGTCACTGGGGTTTGAAAATAAGCGGGAGGATGATGTGACTCTTGTTATCTCTGTCCGGGACACAGGGTTCGGCATGACAGCCAAGCAATTGGAGGCTATAAAAACCAGTGAGTATACGCGCTTTCATGAGAGGGATGTGAGCGGGACAGGCTTGGGTATACCCATTGTTTACAGTCTGGTGAAAATGATGAAAGCGCGAATTGATTTTGAGAGCGAGGTTGGCCACGGCACCAATGTCATAGTACGCATACCACAAAGAATAGCCGGGCCGGAATTATTGGGCAAAGAAGCAGCCGAGAGCCTCCAAAACTCTGAATTTGGCGCATGGTCGGCAACCTTTAAATTTGAACCGGAGCCGATGCCCTACGGCAAAGTGCTTGTGGTTGACGATGTGGATGCCAACTTGTTTGTAGCGAAAGGGCTGCTGGCATTTTACGGCCTTGATATTGACACTTGTACAAGCGGCCATGACGCAGCAGCCAAAATCAAACAAGGCAATGTATACGATATCGTATTTATGGATGAAATGATGCCCGGTATAAACGGTACAGAAACCATGCTCCTCCTTAGGGGAATAGGTTACACTCAGCCGATAGTAGCGTTGACGGCCAATGCCCTCATAGGACAAGCGGAGGAATATATCAGGAAGGGTTTTGACGGTTTTATTTCTAAGCCCATTCTGCCTCACCATTTAGATGCCGTATTAAACAAATTCGTGAGGGATAAGCAGCCGCCGGAGGTTATTGAAGCGGCAAAGGATTCCGGGGTTGCCGCAAAGGGGGATATTAACAGCTATCAAAACAGCGATGAATTGGTGGATAAATTAAAAATGATATTCACCCGAAGTCATAGAAACACGTTTTTTGAAATAAGCCAAGCCTTAGACACCGGCGATAACGATACCGCCCACCGTCTGGCGCATACGCTTAAAAGCGCGGCAAGGCAAATAAATGAACTCTCGTTATCGCAAGCCGCGGGACATGCTGAGGCTGTAATGAGAAATGGACAAACGCCAACCGGCAATCAATTATCCGTCTTAAACAATGAGTTAAAGCGTGTACTTGACAGCATCGGCAATCCCGTGGCCCCGGGATTGCCGGATAAAAAGGATTTGGACGCAGATAAAGCTGTGGCGTTGCTTGATGAGCTTTACCCGTTGTTAAAATCCCAAAATGTAAAATTTTTAAATTATGTAGAAAAACTACGTGCAATTCCAGAGACAGCCGTATTAGTAAGGCAAATAGAGGATTTTGATGTGAAAGCGGCGATTAAGACCATGGACGTACTAAGGGCCATTCTGGAAGAAATGAGATGACCCCGTACTGCCATATCCTCCTTCGCCGCGTTTGGTTTCCGGCAAATCGGAGGCGTCGGCTATTTCTTGAAACTCCACCATTTCAACTTTGGCGATTATCATTTGGGCGATTCTGTCGCCGCGATGCACTTGAAAATCCTCGTGACCTAGGTTGATTAGCAGCACGTTCAGCTCGCCGCGATAATCCGCATCTACCGTGCCGGGAGTGTTTAGCACGGTGATTCCGTGCTTTAGGGCAAGGCCGCTTCGAGGGCGGATTTGCGCCTCAAAGCCAAAAGAGAGAGCGAGCCTGATTCCCGTAGGAATTAGGCATCGCTCTCCCTTTTTTATAGCTACTGCTTCTTGTACATTTGCGTGTAAGTCCAAACCGGCGGACTGTGGGGTTTGGCGGGCGGGCAACGGCAAATCCTTTGCGTCGTCTGTTTTGTTAATTAAGAACCGCTCCGGTGAGTGCATCCTTTTTCATCCCATCCACATTTTTTCCTACCAGCGAAAGGCTCATTTGCTCCAAACGGAAGATTTTATCGCATACGGCATAAAATCCGTCAAGGTCTACCGCGTCGATTTTTGTTACCAGCTCGTCCGGCGTGATTACCTTGTCCAGCATCAAAAGGGTGCGGCCGATGCTGTTCATTCGGCTGGCGGCACTCTCAAGACTTAGCAGGAAATTGCTTTTGAGCTGCTCCTTGGCCTTGGCAAGCTGTTCCTCTGTGACTCTCTCCGTAAACATGCCGCGCACTTCCAAGGAAATCAGATTCAGCACCTCGTAAATTTGAGCCGGGTTGAGCGCGGCGTAAATCAGAAAAATTCCCGTGTCAAAATAGCTGGCGTTATAGGAATACACAGAGTATACCAAGCCGTGCTGTTCGCGGATTTTCTGGAAGAGGCGCGAGCTCATGCCCCCACCCAGAATCGTATTGACGGCGGCCAGCGCGTAGGATTCGTCCAAGCCGGTTTTGATGCCGGGGAAGCCCATGCATAAGTGTACCTGCTCGATATCCTTTTCCTTCAAGCAGAAGCCCGGGGAATAATCGGCCGTTGTTTCCTCCCCGCCTTTTGAATTGTCCTTAAAACCGGCAAAGGCGGCAGTGATTTTTTCCAGCACTTCTTTCTCGTTGATGTTTCCGGCCACGGCGATTACTACGTTTTTGGGGTTGTAGCGTTCCTTTAGAAAGGACAGGAAATCATCCCGCTGAAAAGAGCCGATTGTTTCGGGCGTACCAAGAATGCCCATTCCCAATGAGTTCTTGGGAAAGGTGTGATATTGCAAGAGGTCCACGGCCAAATCCTCCGGCGTATCCTCATACATATTTATTTCTTCCAATATAACATTACGTTCCTTGTTTATTTCGTTTTGGTCGTATTTGGAATGGAAAAACATGTCCGTGATTACGTCCAAGGCCACATCAAAATGCGTGTCCAGCGTCCGCGTGAAGTAACATGTGTACTCCTTGGACGTGAAAGCGTTAAGCTGGCCGCCCACGGCATCCATGGTATCCGCAATTTCCATTGCGGAGCGTTTTTCCGTACCCTTAAACATCATGTGCTCGATGAAATGGGAGATTCCGTTGGTGGCCTCGGTCTCGTGCCTCGAGCCGTTGCGCACCCACAAGCCAAAACTAACTGACCGCACGAATGGAATGGACTCCGTTACCACTCTCATTCCGCTTGGCAGCTTATGAACATTTATCAACGTCTGTCACCTCCGATTGAAATGGGGGCTCTGCCCCCAAACC
>WQSB01000183.1 GCA_009788085.1 Defluviitaleaceae bacterium | reverse complement strand
CAGAAGCGGGGAATATTCGCGCTAACGCTTGTCGTGGGATGATTGCACCGTCTCGGGTGATGCCTGTGTTGGTCTCGCAAGCGAGCCCAACGATGTCATCAACCCTCGTTTGGTGCACTAATCTCCCGACTTCGCTAAGCGCGCTTACTATTCCCCGCTTCTGCCAACCCTAATTTATAGCCCGGTCACGGCACTAGGGTAATGCGATTCACGGGAATCAATTTTCATCCGCCTTGGGGGAGTGGTCGGCTTTCAGCGAAGCTGATTCGCGTTGCCGCGTAGCGAGCGAAACCGGCCACTCCCCCAAGGCGGATGAAAATTGATTCCCGTGAATACAGTTGTCGTGATATTGCCAATAATTGCAACTTGTGCTAAATTGTTATTTAATAGAAGTTAATAAACGAAAAGAGTTGGGGTCATGAATAAAGTTTTCTTGTGTAAAGAAACTGCGAAGGATGAAACCCGAACCGCGCTTATTCCCGCAGATATTAAGAAATTGATTGAAGCGGGATATGAATTTGCGGTACAAAGCGGGACAGGCGTACTTACCGGGTACTCGGACAAGGAGTATTCGGACGCGGGGGCCAAAGTTGTGCAGACCCTTAAAGAAGGGTATAAATTTGCAGACATCGTTGTACGTATTAATAAGCCCGATGATATTGCCGGTATTCGCGAAGGGACTTTGCATGTAAGTTCCTTTGATGTGTTTAACGAAAACGCGGCTATTAAGGAGTATGCACAAGCGGGAATAAAGCTGGTTAGCTTGGAAATGGTTCCGCGCTCTACATTGGCGCAGAAAATGGATATTCAAAGCTCCCAGGCTTCATTGGCGGGGTATTACGCGGTTGTTTTGGCTGCGGCTAGGCTGCCTAAGCTGCTGCCCATGATGATGACGCCGGCGGGGACAATTTCGCCCGCCCGGGTATTTATTATCGGCGTTGGTGTTGCCGGGCTTCAAGCCATAGCCACAGCAAAAAGGCTGGGGGCCCGGGTTGAGGCCTTTGATACACGGCCTGTTGTCGAAGAGGAAGTCAAATCCCTCGGCGCGAAATTCTTGAAAATCGACTTGGGGGAAACCGGGCAGACGGAGCAGGGTTATGCCCGGGAGCTAACCCCGGAGCAAATTGAAATTCAAAGGAAAGCCCAAGCCAAGGCCTGCTCGCAATCGGATATTGTTATCACCACGGCCAAGGTTTTCGGGCGCAAAGCACCTCTTCTGCTTACAAAGGAAATGACCAGCCAAATGAAACCCGGCTCGATTATAATTGACATGGCGGTTAAAACCGGGGGCAATGTAGAGGGCTCTGACCCTGACAAGGATGTTCTGCTTGATAATGGAGTGCTGGTTATAGGCGGCGACAGCTTGGAGCGTTTTGTGCCAAAGGATGCGTCTAATATGTTCTCCGGCAATATTACGGCCTTTTTGACGCATTTTTGGGATTCGGAAAATAAAATATTTAAAGTTGACACCTCAGACGAAATCTTAAAAGGTTGTTTAATAACGTCGGACAAGAAAATTGTCCATGAAAAAGTGTGAAAATTCGCCTGCGAATTTTTGCACCAACCAAATTTCTGCCGCCGCCAAAGGCGGCATGGATTAATTTATTTAGCGGAGGGGCGAGGACATGGAAATTTTTATTCTTCTAATTTTTATTTTTGTCTTGGCGGCGTTTTTGGGAAAAGAGCTTATTTCAAAAGTCCCGTCGCAACTTCATACGCCGCTTATGGCGGCCACCAATGCCATCGCCGGCATCACCATCGTGGGTGCGATTGTGGCAATTGCCGATTCAATGGCTGATGCTGGCCCCCTTGGCAGAATTCTTTCTGTCATAGCCATAATTTTGGCGACGATTAATATTGTCGGCGGATACCTTGTGGCGGAGCGCATGTTGGGAATGTTTCGCAAAAAGGAGGATAAAGACAAATGATAAACAATATTGCATATATAGTCGCCTGTGTGCTGTTCATCGTGGGCATAAAAAAGCTTAATAAACCAACTACCGCAAGGCAGGGAAACAGGCTGTCCATTTTAGGTATGATTATTGCGGTGGTGGCCGTGTTTTTTGAGCGCGGCGTTTTGGACACATGGAACACTACCGATTGGACGCAAAATGCTTATATTTGGGCTCTTGGGGCCATTGCAATTGGCTCTGTAATCGGCTTGATTTGGGCGAAAAAGGTTAAGATGACCGGTATGCCGGAGCTTGTGGCCATTTACAATGGCTTTGGTGGGCTGGCGTCTTTCCTTGTCGCGCTTATTCAGTCCATGGGCGAGCCGGATGGCGGTTTTGATTTTGCCATCGCGCTGTCTATTTGCCTGACTATTTTTACAGGTGCGGTTACGTTCTCCGGCTCTATGCTGGCTTTTGGTAAGCTTTCGGAAAAAATTTCGGGGCGGGCTATTGTATTCCCCGGGCAGAAGCTGCTCAATCTTATACTACTGCTTGGCATAATTGGTGCTTCGGTTATTTTCATTGTTCCGGATATAAATGCCGATTTAAACATAATTGCAATTTTGGCCGTTACCGCGATTTCGTTTATTTTTGGCGTGCTGATTGTTATGCCCATCGGCGGCGGGGATATGCCCGTGGTTATTTCCTTGCTTAACAGCCTTTCCGGCATAGCCGTTGCCATGGCTGGTTTTATAATTTCCAACACAGTGCTGATTGTCACAGGTGCGCTGGTTGGTGCGTCGGGTATTATCCTCACGTTGATAATGTGTAAGGCAATGAATCGCTCCATCGGAAATTTGCTGTTCAGCGGATTTGGCGCGACGGATTCCGTTTCCGGCAAGGGCCCCGGCACAGAGCCCAAGGCTATCTCCGTTGAGGACGCTTATGCCGTGCTTGAAGCCGCCAGTTCCGTGGTGGTTATTCCCGGTTATGGCATGGCAGTCGCCCAGGCCCAGCATGTTGTAAAAGAGCTGGCACAAAAACTGGAGGCCAACGGGGCCGAAGTAAGCTTCGTAGTCCACCCGGTCGCGGGCCGTATGCCCGGTCACATGAATGTTCTTTTGGCGGAAGCGGACATTCCATACGAACAGCTTAAAACCATGGACGAAATGAATCCGCAAATGCCCACTCAGGACGTGGCCATAGTAATAGGCGCGAACGACGTGGTAAACCCTGCCGCCGAAACAGATACATCTTCGCCCATTTACGGAATGCCCATCATAAAAGCCCACGAATGCAGAACTGTATTTGTCCTCAAGCGCGGAAAAGGCAGGGGATTCTCCGGCATCGAAAACGATTTATTCTTCATGCCCAACACTTTGATGATTTACGGCGACGCGAAAGCAACGATTTCATCACTTGCAGGTGAGTTTACTTCTGATTAATTCAAGCTGATTTTGGCGAAAACTTCATCATAGGCCGCGGGACTGAAATCCCCGGCCTTTTGCATGTCGCTGATTTCGCTGATTGAGACGAACTTTGCGTCGGTGGTTTCACCTTCTTGTAATACCACGCCTTTAATGTCAAAATCCTGACGGAATAGCCAGATGTCAAAAAACGCGCCGAACGCGGCATGTGGTTTGTTGGTGTGCAGAAGCTTTCCGTTTTCAGGCAAAACGTTTAAGCCGGTTTCTTCTTTGGTTTCCCGGACGGCCGCTTCCAAGCTGGATTCCCCCGCAGAGACCGCTCCTCCGGGAAATGCCCACATATTAGGTGCGGATATCAGCGGAGAACGCTTTACGATTAATAATTCGTTTTTGCTGTTTTGCAGCAAAATGATGGCTACCAGATGATAGTCGCCCTCCGTCCGCGGGTCGCCTCGCCGCTGGGTACGTCCTGTGAGGTTTTTATCGGAATCATAGACATCCCACAGCTCGTCCATGGCGTTTTGTCTGTGAAGCCAGCCCTGTATATTCCTGAACAGTACGGGCAAAATTTCCGGGAAACGCATCTTGTCCGGGATGGTGTCAAAAGCGAGGACTTCAGCCATTTCAAAGTCCGGCATTTGACTTAGCTTGCGAATTTCCGCAAAAAACGCCTGTCCGTAAGACTCATCCCCGTTACGTTTTACAATATAGTCAAAGGCAGGCGCGATAGTATATTCTATCGAGCCGGTTTCTTCATATAATTCTCGCTTTGCGGAGGCCAGAATGTCCTCGCCGGGCTCAATGCGGCCGCCCGCCGTCTCGAAAACATCCCGTTCCCTGTGGCGGCAGTACAACCACCGGCCCTCAAACCGGCAGAAAATCACAGTATAGGTGTAGTCGTCCATTGTGCCCAGCGGAGCAATTCTCACACTTATGCCGCCCTCAAAACTATTTGTATCCATTTAGAAGATGTCCTTCGTTGGTGTCTACGGTTACGCCGAGGCCGGGCTTTACAAAGTCCACTGCGCGGACGGGCAGATGCAGCATGGGAATGTCCAATGCCTTGGCGACGGTTTCGGCGTGACTGAAGTCGAGCTTTTCCCATGAGCCGATGACCAGCGCGCCGGCTTTTTTGATGTATTCCATCATGGAGTCATCCGTAGTTGTACATATTATAATGTCACCCTGCTCGAAGAAGAAGCGTTCCTCTATGTCGATGCTGCCTTCAAATACACGGGTGATGCCGTGTACGACGCCGCGTTTATTGCCCACGCCGGAGGCCAGAACATCTCCTACGGTGCGGACTCTGAGGGTGTTGGTGGTGCCGGCCTTGCCCACGGGAACCCCTGCCAGCGCGACGATGATTTCGCCGTTTCTGGCCGCGCCGGCCTTAATGGCGGCTTCTTCGGCGATATCAAAGACTTCGCTGTCGCCCTCAATGGGCTTGGGTGACAAAATGGGGATGCACCCCCAAGTGAGATTACATTGGCGATATACGGTGGGCTTGGCGGTGATGGCCAGAATAGGACTTTCCGGACGGGAGCGGGACACCATTCGAGCCACAAAGCCGGAGTCCGTAATGGCTACGATACAGGACGCGCCCATATCGGCGGCAGTTTTAACGGCGGCG
>WQSB01000182.1 GCA_009788085.1 Defluviitaleaceae bacterium | reverse complement strand
ACGGTCGTGTCGGCTGGGGCGACAAAGAAAGGCGGGAATTCGCTTGCAGATTTAATCATCTGCACGAATTCTCGCCTTTCTAGTTGCCGCCATGCGCTACACTGTTCGCAAATTCTGCGCAATTCACGGGGTTTTTGGGCCCGGCGCACCGCTGATATCCGGTCCTCTTAGCGAGACGGCCCCTTCATTACGTGAATCGATTCCGGGGCAATGGAAAGCCCCACTTGTGAACCCGCCGGGGATTGCTTGGTGCTGTGAACCTTCCAAGAGATTCCCGGCGTTTCTACGCGCATTTCGTAATGAACGCCCTTGAAGATTACTTGTGAGACCATGCCCTTTAGGACTCCGTCCGAAGGGGTGCTTTTGTCATTTAAACGAATATCCTCCGGCCGGACTACTATGTCAACGGGTTCGTTTTTGTCAAAACCTTTGTCCACGCAGGTGAAAGCCGCCCCGGCGAATTCCACACGGAAGTCCTCAAGCATCTTGCCAGGAAGAATATTGCTTTCGCCTATGAAATTTGCCACGAAAGCATTTTTGGGCTCGTTGTAGATATCCTCCGGGACGCCTATTTGCAGAATTTTTCCTTCGTTCATGATTGCAACCGTGTCCGACATGGTCAGAGCTTCTTCTTGGTCGTGGGTTACATATACAAAGGTAATTCCCAGCTTTTGCTGCATGTTTTTCAGCTCTACCTGCATTTCCTTGCGCAGCTTCAAATCCAGCGCGCCCAGAGGTTCGTCTAGTAGAAGCACCTGCGGCTCGTTTACCAGTGCTCGTGCAATTGCCACGCGCTGCTGCTGCCCCCCTGAAAGCGCCGTAACTTGGCGTTTTTCAAAGCCATCCAGATTTACCAGCTTAAGCATGGATTTTACTTTTTCCTGAATGATGTTCTTGGGAACTTTTTCTATTTTCAGCCCAAAGGCGATGTTCTCCGCCACGTTCATGTTTGGAAACAGCGCGTACTTTTGAAATACTGTGTTTAGCTTTCGCTTATGGGGCGGCGTTTTTAGCATAGACTCCCCGTTAAAAAACACGTCGCCGCCCGTAGGCTGCTCAAAACCACCGATAATACGCAAGGTAGTGGTCTTTCCACATCCGCTTGGCCCCAGCAGTGTAACAAATTCGTTCTGCCTTATGTATAAATCCACATGGTTAAGCACTGTTTGCTTTCCAAACACTTTTGTAATATCCACAAGTTCTATCAGTCGTGTCATAGTGTTTATCCCTCTTTTCGTCGGTATGTTTGCATAAAAATACCCCCTTGTCAAATTCTTTTTCTGTACATACCAAACTGTAAGCGTAAAATAAACAATTGTTATTGGCATATTTAGATTTATATGTTATTCTCTTAACGATGAATTCGGCAAATAATATTATTTCCCAAGATGTGCCATTGACAAATAAATTAATGGTGTTATTGCGCACCTTTCGCATCGTCCTCACCGCTTAATACGAATAAGCAGGGATATTGCATTATATACATTTAATAAAATGGCCATTCGTTGTATCCGAATTTATGTGCGAGGCATAGTGTATGAGTAGAGGTAGCTTAAAACGTATACGATTGACAAGTTGCGACCCTCCATTCGCTGAGTGGGAGGGTTCGCGTCGCATCAAGATGCGGGCCCTGATTACAAGGCAGAGCAATTATTAAAAGGAGGGTTACCATGACCGGTTTTGATTTTTACCGTTCGTTGAGAAAACGTTACCCGCATGTGCAGCCGCGTTTGCTGGGCGCGGAAGAAACCGCCGAATATATAAATGGGTGTAACAATACCTTTCGCGCAAACTGTGGGGAATTGTTGCGGTTAAGCGAATTCGCCGTCAGGCGGGCTATCATTGATTTAATTAAACGCGGCGGCTTGTTTGAATCAACCTGCGGCAAGTTATTATATGGGGAAGAAAACGGGAGCAACCCATTAATAAATGATTTAATAAAAGAGGGGCTTTTAGGGAATGGCGGGCATTTGAACTACACTGAAGCCACCACCTTAGAGCAAACCCTTTTCGGTGCTACCCATGCGTTTATTTGGGACGATGGCGACAAAGTTTTTATTGAGGAGCCGCATGGATGTATAAACAATGAACCAAGAAAAGGATTGTTCTTTGAGCAAGCGAATGATTTAGTAAAGGAGTTTGCAAGCTTTGCGTGGCATAATGTGGGTTACCGTGAAATAATGCCCTTGGCCGACGACACCATTGACGACTCCATATCAAAGTTCATTTTTACCAAATCAAACCCAGGTTGGGATGAATTCGGATATGAGTACAGCGATGAAGTGCAGTTCGATGAACGCCTAAGGGTTTTTATAGAGCGTGTATCTTAGAGAAAGGGACTTGCGTGAATGGCATACAAGAGAATGATTCCTACAGTAGACCCTGATGCGTATTATAAAAAACAAAAAATACTGGCATTGATGCCAGGGGCGTTTGCGGTGTTACTTAAAGGGCATTACAGCTACGTCAAACCTACATACTACAATAATCTTTTTAAGGATTATGTGTGTAGTAATCATGAAACTAGGAAAGCTATTCTATCTGAATCCATCTTGAAGCATTTCTGCCAAGAAAATGATGATGTTTATGATGTGGAGATGGCTTTTAAAGCCAATAAAATTAATGTTATCGTATTAGCTGATCGTGTCGTTGAAATGCTGTGCGACAGTATTAAGTTTAGCCCGCTATTAACGGCGGACGACCGCAAGACGTTAAAGGCTACTGGGTATTCAACAGAAAAGGTTCATGCATTTAATAAACTTTTGTGCTGTGCATCAGTCGGTAAAGCACTTGCACAAGTTTTCAAAAATAATATTTTGGCCGTAGCTGGGTTACAAGGCGAATTCGATGACCCGTTTGTACAAGAAGTGAGCAACGCACAGCATATTGTACGTAGTATTAGTCTTTGATTGCTTAGATGAGGTATTTGATAAATGATTCGCATCCGCACAACATGTATATCCAAGACGCCGCCTAGTGCGGCGTTTACATGGTTTTTGCGCGATGACTGAGCCCATTTTCAACGGAAACGTCTATAGAATAAAAAAATCACTAGGAGGCGAGGTAATGAATGTAAAAATCCAGTCTGAAATTGGGATTTTGAAGACAGTAATCGTAAAGCGTCCGTCTCTTGAAATTGAAAATCTCATGCCTGACTATGCGGATACGCTTCTTTTTGACGAGATTCCGTACTTGCATAAAATGCAGGAGGAGCATGACGCTTTTGTCAAAGTACTTACGGACAGGGGGGCCGAGGTGCTGTATTTGGAGACACTTATGGCCGAGGCCCTAAAAACTGACGAGCTTAAGGAGGAGTTTTTAAATCGCCTCTTGAGAGAGAGCAATCACTTGTATGGGTATGTCAGTGAAAAGGTAAAGGAATATTTGCTCAAATTCTCCGCGGGGGAAATGGTGGAGAAAATCATGGGCGGCGTAAGGAAGGACGATGACGGCCTAAAAATCCCCGAGAGGAAAAGCCTGCTTGCCGAGGTGGCGCACCATTATCCGTTTTATGTATCCCCCATGCCCAATTTGTATTTTACACGGGACTTGACAGCTTGCATCGGGTGCGGCGTCGTTGTAAGCAAAATGAACAAACCCGCAAGGCGAAAAGAATCCTTGTTTATGAAGTTCATTCTGGATAAGCATGACAGGTTCGCAGGGGCTGATATTCCCGTTTGGCTGGACAGGGATTATCCCTTCAGCATTGAGGGTGGCGACGTGCTGGTTCTGAGCACAGAGGCCATTGCCATCGGCATATCGGAAAGGACGTCGGCGGCGGCCATCGAGCAGCTGGCCAAAAATCTTTTCGCGGGTGAAAGCGGCGTCAAGCGGGTGTTGGCGGTTGATATCCCCAAGGAACGGGCGTCTATGCATCTTGACACTGTTTTCACCATGCTTGACCACAATAAATTTACTATTCACACAGACATTTTCGACAAGCACGGGGAAATAGACTCCTACATTATAGAGCACAGCGATTGTGATGCGGCAATAAAAATAAAGCCCCTTAAAAAGCTTAAGGCGGCTTTGATGGAATTGCTGGAGCTGGATGAGGTGGAGTTAATCCCCTGTGCCGGCGGGGATGTAATTGCCGGCCCGCGGGAGCAGTGGTCCGACGGAAGCAACACCCTTGCCGTTGCCCCCGGCGTGGTAATCACATACGACCGCAACTATGTCACCAACAGAATTTTCCGGGAAGACTACGGCATTGAGGTGCTGGAAATCCCCAGCTCCGAGCTGTCCCGAGGGCGTGGTGGCCCACGTTGTATGAGCCTGCCGCTGTATCGGGAATAATGAATGAGAATTCATTCACTGAAATGCTTCTCAACATACTTACTCGTAAAGCCCGCTAAAATCGCCCCGTAGGACATGGAAAATTCCAGCGTATCGCCTATGCTTAAAGCTTTTTCGGAATCTGTAATGTCTACAATCAAGTGGTCAGAGCTTGCGCCCACTACTTTTATCCGGTTATCGGTGGAGGTTAGTCCTTCGAAATCCGTATCTTGCCGCCCCACAGCCAAAATGGCGCGCCGGCGGATTCCGTGGTCTTCGAAGTGGGGCTCTTGGCCAAAGGCGTCAAACCCGCCCTTCTTTCCTTCGGGAAAGGAGGGCTTTTCCATGATTTCGATGATTTCGGCCTCCAAAGTAACTACATCCACAGCCAGCCCGGGATATGGAGTGGAAAATGCGGTTTCCATGCCCCGCACGATGGATTCGCCCAGGCGTAAGTTGTTCACGCCCGCGGGAATTTCGTTTTTTTCCAAAAGATATAAAGAACTGGAATTGCCGCCGGAAATGATTTTTAGCGGCGTCCCAAGCCGTTCTTCCAGCTTTCGCGCCATGCCGCACAGCCTTTGCAGATTATCCGGCGTGGGCAAAATCGCGCCGTAGCAGGTGAGGTTTACGCCTAATCCCTCCAGTGTCAGGCCCTCTTGGGCATGGATAAAATCCGCCGTTTCGTTAAGCAA
>WQSB01000181.1 GCA_009788085.1 Defluviitaleaceae bacterium | reverse complement strand
GTGGTAATATTGTTTGAAACTATAGTCTCGTTGGTTATTTCTTCAACACCGAAGTGAGCTTTCAAGTTTTTCTTATAAGTCTGTGTGTGCTCAAAAGGGTGTGTTCCAAGGTTTGTACCTTCGATTAGCGCGAGTTCTGAAATGATCAGTACTCCCCTGCCGTATATTTCAGCATAGGCATATCGAGGTATAGCCGTAAACGGCGCCATTGCCAGCGTCATAACTTCCAGTTCTGCAAGCGCTTCTTCGGGCATAAGCAGAAAATTTTCCGGTATTTCAAGGGCAATGCCTAATCCGGAAAGTTTTGTGCCGGGAAAAATCACCCCGGTATCTTCCCGTGCACAGGCGGAAAAAAGTATTATACAGGCAAGCAGAATGTATATATGGTTGCGATTCATAGTCATCCTTAATGTGGCACACGGAGCTTGCTGCAAAACCCGGTTAGTTTCGCAGCAAGTTCAATCCCGCGTGCGTTTTTGATGATTACTCGCCTGTTACAGTGGTAGTAACGGTTGTCATGAGTCCAAGAAGCACATGGGTAACCTGTACATCTACAGTGCTAATCCGTGTGATACCTCCATTCGCGGCGGCAGCGAGCATACCAGCATCAGCATTGCCAAAGAGACCGAGAATGATCGTACCAGATGCCTGACCAGTTCTGCTGCCTATTGTACCGTCACCGAGCGCCGCGGGCAGGTTCACCGTGGTGCAGGAAGCGGCAAGGAAAAGCACTGCCGAGACCAAGGCAACTACAAAAAAACTTCTCTTCATAAAAACCTCCGAAAATTATTTTTGATCCGATTTTTATCGGAATGGGGCAAATTTTGGACTATAATATTAGGAATATCAAGATGTAAAATACGAGTTTTTTAGTATTCTATGTACATGGGTTTTAGAGAAAATTTGAAATCCCAGTTGGAATATTCGGGTATGCTTGTCAAGGAATTGGCTGCCCGTTCGGGAGTAAAAAAGAAAACGATTGATAGCTATTTAGGGGCNCCTGCCTGTAAGCCATCGGTTGAGANCGCCGTCAGTCTGGCAAAAACTTTGGGAGTTACCGTTGAATATCTGGTAACCGGGGATGAAAACCCCCAAGAAGACCGTCCCGCTTCTTCTGTCCAAAGCGATGTAAAGAAGTTAATGCTTGTCGCCGAACGCTTAAGCAGCAAAGACCGGCAGATACTTCTTAGCCTTGCGCAATTGCTTAAAGACAGGTGAAAGGCGGCGCTTTATTAAAAGCGNACGCTTCAGCCAAACAATAATCTTTGNACGGTCAAAACGATAAGGGGAATAAATATTGCAGGAATAAAGTTAGCGATGCGTATTTCTTTTATGTCCAGAAGATTAAAGCCTATTGCCGCAACGACAAGGCTGCCGACCGCTGACATTTCCCGTATTACATCGTAGGTGAGAAAATCGCGCGCGGCAGCGGACACCAGCACTATGGCTGACTGGTACAGGAAAACCGGAATCGCCGAAAAAACCACACCAATTCCCATTGACGCGCCGAAAACGATGGATGCCACACCGTCAATTACTGATTTGGCGAAAAGTATTTCATGGTTGCCGTCCAGCCCGCTCTGCATTGAACCGACAATCGCCATTGCGCCTGTGGAGTACAGGATTGTTGTGGTTACAAAGGCTTTCGCAAACGAGCGCGTATTTCCGGTTTGACTTCCGCTCATTCCAAGCCGGCGCTCCGCCCACAAGCCTAAACGGTTCATCGCTCCGTGAATGTCCAAAAACTCACCAATTACCGCACCGGCAACCATGCTTATAATAAGCAGCAATACGTGCTCGTTGGCAAGCGCGCCTCTTAAGCCGACAAAAACGATGGAAAGAGCAAGGGCTTTTTTTATGATCTCTTCAAATCTGGCAGGAATTCCGCGAATAAGGAAACATCCCACAAGACCGCAGATAACTATGACAATGGCGTTTACAGTAGGACCTAACACTATTTCCTCATCTTTAAAGCGGAGTGTTTTTAAACGCCGCGCCTGTTTCGATTCAATGTAACAGATAATCAACTTATTGGCAATGACAAAAAGACCTTCTTGTGTTATCCTTACCAAATGACTATGGGAACAATTCAAGCGGACAAATACAAAAGCGGCGCGGCGGTGCCGTCAACAGAAACGGNAANCATTGCCGATGAATCCCTGGGCATGAGCTTTGTCCGCGTGTTTGCAAGCCCCCGAACCAGAATCCCTGCCCTTCGCTGCGTAGCCTCGATTTTCAAGAATTTTTTCTTNGCCCAATACCGTGCGGCATTTTTGCCCGGGCGCATTCCNGTNTCAAGTGTTGATCATCCCCTTGACGGCAAAATCCCTTTCACGCCCGGNAAAGTCGGCATTTATCTGGATTTTGTGGCGTTTTGGATACGCAGCTTAGGCTTTATAATGCGCACATACGGCAGNCANGCTGATGAAATTGCGAAAACCTTTATACAGACAATGGGCGCAACGTATGAATGGGCGGCGGCGATCTACCAGAAACACCTTTCCACCACCGTTCGCCCGTTTTACATCGCCAATCCACGCTTTTTGCCCATTCACGGCCTTGACCCGCACCTGATGTGCATCCCAAGCCTGCACGTAATGGTCGTTATCCGCACCTACACGTTTTTCAGAAAAGCGTTTTCCCAATTGGGCGGGCAAAATACGGAGGCGCGAACCGAAGAGCTTTACCGCGGCGCAATCGCCATCACCGAAGCCGTACTTTTTATAAAACAGCACAGCGTCAACTGCATCCCCGCCGCCATGTATGCCATGACGAAGTTTGACCCCGCCCTTTTCACGGAAGCGGAAGCCGAACGTTTTACATCGCAGCTTTTCCTCACAGAAAAACATCCGTCCGCGGCGGACGCAGAGGAGATACGGCGGCACATCCTCGTCTTGTACCGGCGTTTTGCCGCCGAAGGTGAGAAGACNGTAGACTGGAGGAAGCCGCTGCTTGATTTCCTGCGGGAAATGCCGCCGGCAGCGTTGTGATTAAAATNCAAGGAGGACACTATGAAAAAAATGCAAATGTTTTACGATTACCTTTGTCCGTTCTGCAAAAAGGGTTATGAATTTCTACAAGAGAAAATTGCCAATTACACGGATATTGAAATTGAATGGCGGCCGGTCGAATCCCACCCGCTGCCTGAGGATTTTCATCCGCACACTTACCTTGCCTGCCAGAGCTTTTACGCCGCAGTGGAGCTGGGTGCGGATATACACGCGTTCCACACCGCCATGTACAAAGCCATTGTTGTTGACAGGCAGGATGTAGAAAAGATCGATGTAATATGCGCTATCGTTAAAAACATAGTTGACGAAAAAAAGTTCCGCGACCTTTTGGAGTCAGGTAAATACGCCAAGCAGGTGGATGAAAACAACGACCTCGCCTTTGAGAAAAGCGGAGTCTGGTATTTGCCGGCGTTCAGGATGGATGACAAAAAGCTGGATGCAGAAGGCGGCAGAGGGATTACACCTGAGCAGCTGGAGGAGTTTTTACGCGATTGAGGGCAGCGGGGCGATGTGATTTGGATTTTATATTATGGAAATCATTTTGAATATTTCTTGAAAACACTTTCCATCGCCTTGTTAACCTTGTTTGACATATCTTTTGAAATACAATCTACCAGTTTTTTGTTATTCTTGGGTGCAACAGTAGTTACATGACCCGTGATAAAAAGTTCGTAGATTTCAACTCCAAGACCGACTGCTATCTGATATAATGTTTCCGCCTTTGGGAATTTAAGCCCTCTTTCAATATTGCTTAAAAAAGTAATGGAAATATCTGCCCGTTCAGCCAGATCGGCTTGGGAGAATTGCCTCTGCGCTCTTAGGGATTTGATATTTTTGCCAAAAGCCAACTTTACTTCTTTCCCGCCCATGCTTGTCGTCCTAGTCAGTTTATATGCCACTATTGAACTATAAGATTTACTTGTTGACAAAAACCACATAGGTCTATAAAATACTATAGACCTATGTGGTCTATTTGCAGTTTTTTTAAATTGCCTCTTTACCACAATAGAAATTTCTCAAAGTATATGAGTCAAAGGAGACGTCATGAAGAAACTCGTAATTATTGGAACCCTTTTAACAGCGGTCTTATTTTCTGCTAATGCTCAAGGGTTATATTTTGACATAGGGCTTGGCATTGGCGGAGCATGGACAAGATTGGACGGAAGTAATGTTTCTGATGCAATGCAACCTATTGGTGGAAATATTAGTGAAATAGGTGTTGATATAGGACTAAAGGCTGGTTACGGACCTGTTGCAAATATTCCTCTTTACATCGTTGGAGTGCTGGGAGGGATAGGGCACAGGTTATGGGATGATTTAGATCATCTTCAATTCAATTCTTACCTTATTGGTGCAGGCCTTATATTTTACCCAATTCCTCTCATTCAGCTGGCTGGCTCTATTGGTTTCTCATTTGTTGGAAATCAATCATCATTACCATATGACATGTTCGGAAGCACAGGTGGCTTTGCATGGGATATATCTGCAGCCTTAGATTTAGGCGGGGGGAATCATGGCGCTCTAATAGGTTTAAGATATTTTAGAGCTAGAAACACATTGGAAATATCAAGAGCTGTACAACTCCAGCACGGTCTAAGTGTTTTTGTGAGATATGCATTCAGACACAGAATGTGAAGTAAGGATGTGGGTTTGTAATCTTGACCTGTTCCAACAGGATAAGATTGCAAAGCCCAGTCCGGCGACCGCGAATCGAAGATGAATTTGCACAAAATATTCTGTCGCCACAAAGGTTATATGCGTTTTAAGAAGACCTGGGGTGGTGTTCCGCTCCCTATTCGCCAAGCACTCTCACAACAACCTTCCTTGCACGTGGTCCGTCAAACTCGCAAAACCACACCCCCTGCCATGTTCCCAGCAAAAGTCTGCCGCCTGAAACGATGAGCGTAACCGACGGTCCCACAAGGCTCGTTTTCGCATGGGCTGCCGAGTTGCCTTCGCCGTGACGAAATTCCCGCCTATCGGG
>WQSB01000180.1 GCA_009788085.1 Defluviitaleaceae bacterium | reverse complement strand
TCGGCAGGGCGTTAATCAACGACCCCGCGCTGATTCTTGCCGACGAACCCACGGGAAATCTTGACAGCAAATCAAGCAATGAAATTATTGACCTTTTGAAGCTGGCCAATAAGCGGTATCACCAGACATTACTCATTATCACCCACGACGAAAAAATCGCGTTGCAGGCCGACCGGATTATTACAATCAGCGACGGATACATTTTAAGGGACGAGGTGGTGCGCTGATGCGGCTAACGGCTAAGCTGGCGTACAGCCAGCTAAAAATCAACCGGAAGCGTGCCGTCTGGACATTGCTTGGCATAGTGCTTTCCACGGCGATGATAACCGCCGTTTTTGGATTTGCGGCAAGCGGGATGGCGGCAATGTATGACCTGGCCGGCGAGCTTCGCGACGTGTACAATATAACGATAATGGGCATAGGCGTTATACTAAGCGCGATTATCGTCGCGTCGTCTATAATTGTTATTTCAAATTCATTCCGTGTAAGCGCGGGGGAACGGCTTTCGCAATTCGGTATATTAAAAAGCGTCGGCGCGACAAAACGGCAAATTGCCGAAACCATTATGTACGAAAGCCTGTTTTTATCCGCAATCGGCATTCCCGTGGGGATAATTACCGGCTTGCTAGTTCAGTTTATCGGCTTGGAAATTGCCAACCATTTTATATCACATATAACACAGGTAGACCGGTCGGGATTTATGTTTGACTTTGTAATAGCGTGGCAGGCAATTATTGTTTCCGTTGCGATAGGCTTGATTACCGTTCTGCTGTCGGCGTGGCTTCCCGCCCGGAAAGCCGCGAAAATCCCCGCAATCAACGCTATACGCAAGGTTGGCGATGTTAAAATCAAAGCCAAACAAGTCCGCTCAGGCTGGATTGTTTCAAAGCTGTTTGGGTTTGAGGGCGCGCTTGCGTCAAAATCCTTAAAGCGCAGCAAGCGCAATTTCCGCGCAACAGTTGTGTCCCTTACCATTAGCATTGTGATGTTCATAGCCGCAAGCAGCTTTGGCGCGCATCTTAACAGAATGGCCAACTTAGTGCTTCACATGGTGGACTCCAACGTAATAGGCTCGTATTACAGCTCAATGACAATTTATCATACCGAGGATTATGAACAAGTTTTAACATATTGGCCCATTAGCAACGAAACCGCCGAGCTTGTTACAGCAAGGCTCCGCGAATTCCCCGATACCACAGTAATGGGCGTGGGCAGCAATCTGAGCAGCTGGCGGATGATGAGTACACCTGTCCCGTCGGATATGCTTACGGACAATATGCGTGTTTTCCTTGACCCCGAAAATGAACGCAAAGAATTTAGTGTGGACTTCGCGTTGATTACGGTTGACGCGGAAGCATACGCGGAATTATGCCGTATTGCCGGTGTGCCGCTGGGCTCAAATATTTTGGTAAATTATTTCAGGCGGCAAATAGAGGGCCGATGGACGGAATTTACGCCCTTTGTGTTTGATTATCAGATGCTGACCCTTCCTATGGGAAATGAAATCTTGGAAATCCCTTTACGCGGCGAGCTTAGGTACGAGCAAGTGCCAAACGAGGTGACACATGCGAGCAGGGGGATACTGACTATCATTGTGCCCGAGCTTGACTCAAAAACATATCGCTGGTTTGCCGAAACAGATGACATAAACGGATTTGTGACGTTTATGCACGAGGCCTTTGACGAGCTTGTCCCTCGCGACGAAGACATGCGTGTAAACATGCATGTGCGCAACCTATCCAGAGAGCAGGAATCAGAGCTCAATATTCTTCGCCTTATAATGGTGTTTATATACGGCTTTGTGGGTATGCTGACCTTGATTGGACTTACAAATGTAATCAGTACAATCTCTACAAATGTACGCGCCCGCGCCCGCGAGTTTGCTGTGCTGCAAAGTGTGGGTATGGCTCACAGCGGCCTCAACCGTATGCTTAATCTTGAAAGCATTTTGTGCTCAGTCAAATCCCTTATATTTGGGCTGCCTCTTGGAATTGCTGCGTCCTGGTTAGTCTATGACGCCATGCTGGCCTCCGTATATTTCAGCTTCCGGTTTCCGGTGGCTGCGGTTGTGCAATGCATAATTGCGGTCTTTATTTTAACATGGGTCACGATGCGTTATTCTGCGGCTCGGCTTCGCGGCAAAAATATCGTTGAAACCATACGCTCGGAAAGCGGAGTGGGCGGGGTATAATCCTCGCTTTTTTTTGGCCACTGGTGTATAATCTCGGACAAATTCTAGGAAAAGGGAGTATTTATTTTGGGCGAAAGTTTGAAGGGCATGAAGAGGACGCATTATTGCGGGGATATCCGCGAGGCGGACATCGGCCAAACCGTTACGGTAATGGGCTGGGTAAATAAGCGGCGTGATATGAGTCATTTATTTTTTATAGTGGTGCGGGACAGAACGGGCATCGTACAGGTGGTTGTGGACGAGCAGAGGGACGCGGAGCGTTACGCACTGGCCAAGGCGATTCGCGGGGAGTACGTGGTTGCGGCCACGGGGGTCGTAATCCCACGGACTCCGGAGAATGTGAATCCGGATATGCCCACCGGCGGCATTGAAATAGAAGTTCAAGAGCTGCGTGTGCTTTCCGAGGCGGAGGTTCCGCCGTTTCAAGTGGCGTCAGAGGACGTGGCCTTGGATATGCGCCTGAAATATCGCTATATTGACCTTAGACGGCCAGAAATGCAAAAGATTTTCCAAGTCCGGCATAAGACGGCGCAGTCTGTGCGGCGGTATTTGTCGGAGGAGGGCTTTTTGGAGCTGGAGACTCCTATGTTAATCAACAGCTCGCCGGAGGGCGCGAGGGATTATCTTGTGCCGTCGCGGATGCACCCGGGGCAGTTTTACGCTTTGCCACAGTCGCCGCAGCAAATGAAGCAGGTTTTAATGTTTTCGGGTTTTGATAAATATTTTCAGATTGCCAGATGCTTCCGCGATGAGGACTTACGCGCCGACCGTCAGCCGGAATTTACGCAAATAGACATAGAAATGTCCTTCGTTGAGGAAAACGATGTGCTGGCTATGGCCGAGGGATTGATGGCGCGTGTTTTCAAAGACGTGCTGAATGTGGAAATCCCCAAGGAATTCCCGCGGATGACATATCACGAGGCTATGGAACGCTTTGGCTCGGACAAGCCGGACACGCGCTTTGGTATGGAGCTTTGTGATATTTCTGATTTGGTGCGGGGATGCGATTTTCAGGTGTTTTCCTCCGCGCTGGAAAACGGCGGAAGCGTTCGCGGAATCAATGCGGCGGGCTGCTCCGCCATGCCACGCAAGCAAATTGACGCTTTTGTGGAGCTTGCCCGCACCCACAAGGCCAAGGGGCTGGCGTGGATTGTTCTGGCTGAGGACGGAAGTGTAAGGTCTACGCTGCAAAAATTTTTCTCCGAAGAGCAATTAAAAGAAATTTGCCAAAAATTCGGTGGCAAGCCCGGGGATTTGATTTTCCTGTGCGCGGATACAAACGCAATCGTATTCGAAGCCCTTGGCGCGGTGCGTCTTGCCGCCGCAAAATGGAAGAAGATTATTCCCGAAGGATATGAATTCCTGTGGGTCACGCATTTCCCGCTATTGGAATATTCCCCCGAGGATGAGCGGTATTTCGCTGCGCATCATCCCTTTACCTCGCCACTGGAGGAAGATTTGCACCTCCTGGAGGCCGACCCCGCCGCAACCCGTGCCAGAGCCTATGACTTGGTGCTTAACGGTGTTGAATTGGGCGGCGGAAGCATTCGTATTCACCAAAAAGCCATGCAAGACCGTATGTTTGCCGCACTGGGTTTTACGCCCGAAAGCGCGGAGGAGGGTTTTGGTTATTTCCTTGAAGCCCTAAAATACGGCGTTCCGCCCCATGGAGGCATCGCCTTGGGTTTCGACCGCGTAATCATGCTTATGACCGATGCGGAATCCCTGCGCGAGGTCATTCTCTTCCCCAAAGTAAAGGACGCCTCTTGCCCCATGACCCACGCGCCAAACACCGTGGCACCTGCGCAGCTTGAGGAAACCGGTATTATGTTACTGCCTAAAAATTCCGATGAATAAATTGAGGTGGTTTGCATGAATATAGGATTTCACAATTTTGCGGCGTCGCCCTTTGCGTCCCTTGACAGCGATTACAACGACAGCACTAATTTTGATGGCGCGGCCTTACGCACGGGTGCGGGCTCGTCCCTTAGGCAAAGACACATGCTTCAGCGCGCGGCCGAGCGGGAGCGGGAAATGGCAACCCGTTTGAGGGAAAACAAACAAATCGAGCGGCTTAACGAGCAAATGAACAGTACGCGCGACCGCATTGCCATGCTGGAGTATGAGAAGCTCAACGGCGTGAAACAAACAGTCGAAATTGGCGGCGTGAAAGTGCAAAAAAGGGTGCTAATGACCAAGGATGAAAAGCAAGAAGCAACCAAGCGTTTGGACGCTATGCGCAGCTCCCTTTCATTTTCAAACCAGCAAATCGAACAAATTCATAGAAACCGCGCACAGCGGGAAGAATTAGCTATAGAGCGGGAGGCACAAAGGCAACAGCTTGAATTGGAGGAGCAGCTTCGCGAGCAAGAAGCTCGCGCGCGTGAGGCCGCCGAAGCCAATCAACCCGAGCCTCAAACAGAGGAAGAGCTTGAGCAGGCCATTCAAAATGAAGCCACACGCAGCTTAACAATGATTAGTGTGCGGATGGATAATATCCGCAGTCTTTCCGGCACCCGCGCCCGCTTGCAGGCGGAAGCCACAATGCTTGAGAATGAGAACGACACATCCCAAGCCCGTCAGGAACAGTGGGCGGATATCCGCGAAGGCAGGGAAATTGTAGCGGCTGCGCAGCTTGTTGATGATGTAAATGCCGCACGCAACGCGGCAGAAAAAGACAGGCAACAGCTGGATAACGCAAGGGACTATCTCAATGGGCATCGGGAAAAGCTTGCGGCTGGGGTCGGCGACATTGACAGGTACAATAATGCCGAGGCGGCATATCAAGAAGCCAAAGCACGTCATGAAAAGTCCAGGGAGCTTTTAGGCCAAATGACCGCTATGGCGGGGGTAGTAGCAAGAGGAGCCGGCGCAATTTCTGATAA
>WQSB01000179.1 GCA_009788085.1 Defluviitaleaceae bacterium | reverse complement strand
GGCATTGCCATTTTTATGTACTTATATTTTGCGGCTTACGGCAGGTCGTATATGACGGGCGAAGTAATAACTCTGTCCGAGGAGGGCTGGACGCACCGGATTGTGCAGCCCGACGCGGGCGTGCAGGCCGCCATGCGCAGAGGGTTTCAGCTTTCGGACGGCGAAACGTTGATTGCATACAGGCAGCTTGACATTGACATGCCCGAAGCCGCTATTTTAATTCGCGCAAACCATCAGGCAGTGAATGTATTTTTGGACGACACCCCATTGCTGATAAACGACATACCAATCGGGCAAAACCCCGGCATGGCGATGCATTTTATTACACTGCCGTACGACTACTATGGCAGGACATTAAAAATAGAGTGGTTTTCCCCTTACTACGTATATTCCGGGCGGACAACCCCTGTTTTTATGGGAAGCCATACCGCGCTTCATGCTTTTACATTTTCTACGACAATACGGGTTGTCATATTTATGGGAATGTGCTTGTTTGTTGGGTTTGGCATTATCGCGCTTACATTTATACAGGCGTTGAAGGGTCGGATTTATCCGCAAAACTTGGCTATCGGTGTGTTTGCGGTGTCTTGGGCGTTCTACATTGTCAGTATTGATGCTATTGTGGTCCAATTCCTGCCGCCGGTTATGGCTTCTAACTATACCCTTGGTCTGTACGCTTTTTTTCAGGCACCGCTGTCGCTGTTTTTTTATTTTTCATCGAAGCGGTACAAAAAATGGATGCTTCCCGCTGTTATTTTGCATTGCGGATACCCGATAGTAGCAATATCGCTTCAGCTTCTCGGTATTGCCGATTTTGCGCAATTGCTGTTTTTCAACACCCGCTTTTTCATAGGATTTATTTATATCCTTGTTCTGGTTGTGTTGGACGCAATAAAAGGAAACAGCATGAGCCGAGTGGTGGCGGTAATTTTCAGCATAGCCTGTATCTCAATGATATATGATTTTCTTACCGGTTTGACGTGGGTGGATACGGAATTCTACTTCTACCGCTATGCCTACTTTGCGTTAATAATGTGCGTGCTGATTCATAATATTTCGGTATTTTTCCGAAATTACTACCGGCAAGCGCAAGAAAGCGAGGTGCTTACGCTTCAAAATCGCCTTGCCAAAGACAGCTATGAAAATATAAAGGTGCATCTTCATCAAGTGGGCGAGCTTAAACACGAAATGGCTAAGCATTTCGCCGCTATGAGAACGTATCTGAAGGACGGCCGGCACAACGAAGCCGAACAATATCTGAGCGAGGTAGGCGCAAAGGCTGATATCATAACCGAAGCGGTGCATCACAATAATTTTCTCATAAACGCGGTTGTCCACAACCTGCTTTTTATGGCAAAAGAACGGAATATCGCCGTACACTTGAACCTAAACGCGGAGCCTGTCGGCATATCAGACCCCGATTTGTACAGCTTGCTTAATAATATTTTGGATAATGCCTTGAAAGCATGTGAATCCGTACCTGAAGGTCACGAGCGGTTTATCAGGTTTAGCCTTTTACGCCAAGAGCCGTACTTTTTAATCACCTGCACCAACAGCCGAGCCGAAGATGCAGATATAAAACCGGAAGCCGGCGGCCTTGAGACTACAAAAAAAGAAACCGGCCACGGTTACGGTATGCTGATTATAGAGCGGATAGCGGATACTTATGACGGCCTCGTGGATACGTACTATGACGAAGGTACATTCAAAATAAAAGTCGCGCTCAAGGACAAAAAGGAAATAATCGTATAGCAACTGACATGTGCAGCGGGGCAAAAATGCTCCGCTGTTTTTTTATACATATTATAATGCGAGTTACGTCGCTTTTTGTGCGAGTTACGTCATTTGCATTGAGCTTGGTTTCTCCGAAGTTATAATTACACTGGCAGGGCAATGGTTTGAAGGAGGATAAACAATGAAGAAGATAGCAATTAAAGTGGCGGCATTGGTTATGGTCTTGGTGTTGGCGATGTCAACACCGGTTATGGCAAGCCCGATGGACGCTGTGCCGCAAAGGGAAGAAAACGGCGTGGTATTTGTGCCGCTGCGGTATGCGGCGTATGCACACGGCTTTACTGTTTACTGGGAAAGAGAAACCAACAGCGCGCACATAACGTCACCTGTATGGGAAACTTCATTTATATTGTCCCCAAGGGAATTTATCCTCGAGGCAGGCGGCTTTATCGAAAGCGGCCGAACTTGGATTACTTATGAAACGGCAACAGATATGTTCGGCGCGTATTCATTGCACGACGCCGTTGTGATTCTGCACATAAATGACTCCCACGGGCGCATATTGTCCGGGGGCGGGCAGTTTGGGTTTTATGAACTGGCGGGGCTTAGGGCCCGCCTTGAAGCAATCGGAGCAACGGTGTTGCTTTTCGATTCGGGGGACACCTTCCACGGGCTTCCGGCGGTAACCCTACGGCAAGGGCTTGATATTGCGGAAATCATGGGCGCAATGGGCTTTGATGCTATGGTGGCGGGAAACCATGATTTTAACTACGGCTACAGGCGGTTGATTGAGCTTGCCGGATATGCGGACTTTCCGATTCTCGCGGCGAATGTGGTTTTTGAAGATACCGGGCTACCGGCTTTTTATGGTCATACCATCATCGAAAGAGACGGCACGGTTTTTGGCATCTTCGGACTTGCAACGCCTGTTACGCCGCAAAGGACGCACCCGCGTAATGTCTACGGCTTGGTATTCACCTGCCCCATCGAAGCCGCCGAAGCGCAAGTCGCGCTGTTGCAAGGGGCTGGCGCGGATTTCATCATCGCGCTGACCCATGTGGGCGTTGACCCGATAGACGGAATTACAGCAGATGAAATTGCCGCGGTCGTTGACGGCATTGACATCATCCTTGACGGACACAGCCATGCGGCAATCGCGGGAAGTGTGCCTGTGCGTGACGACATAAGCCTTGTTCCCCATCCAGGTACCGTTATCGCAAGCACATCCGGACATATGCGGGAAATCGGCGTAATTGTTATACAAAATGGCGAGATTATATCGCGGCTCGTGGGCGCAGATACCGAAATCCCCACATGCGAAGCTACTTATGCGTTGGTTTATGCTCTGATTGCGGCGCAAGACGAAATTTTATCGGAAGTCATCGGTCACACAGATATTTATTTGGACGGCTCCAGGCCAAATATACGCACCCGCCAAACAAATTTAGGCAGCCTCGCCGCAAACGCCATGCTTGAGGCATCGGGCGCGGATGTTGCTTTTATAAACGGCGGCGGCATAAGGGATTCCATCGCAGTCGGTGATATCACCCGACATGATTTGGTGAGGGTATTCCCCTTCGGAAATTATGTTGTCACGTTGGAAGTGCCCGGTTCGGCGATTCTTTACGCGTTGGAGCATGGCCTGTCGGCGTACCCCGGCGAAATGGGCAGTTTCTTGCAAGTGGCGGGAGTAGAATTTACTTTTGCTCCCGACTTGTCGGCATATGAACGAATAACAAGTGCCTATATAAACGGTGAGCCGATTGTGCCGACCGGGCTGTACATCATTGCCACAAACGACTATCTTGCGGCCGGCCCAAGGCTGAACGGCTTCCCTGTAGCGGGCAATTTCAACGCCTTGGAAGAAATACTGATTGAGCATTTCCAAGGTGCGCCGGGCGCGGGCGAATGACTCCCCGGATTAACAAAATAAAAAGGTTTGCTTGGGTCAAAGACGGCATAATACAGCTTGTCTTTATGAGCGTTGCGATTGTGTTTACGGTAATGATTGCCCATATGTCAATCAGAGAGCAGTATACTGATTATTACAGGCAGCAGATGGAAATTCGCGCAGAGGCTCTTTCGTACAACACGGGGTTGTTGTTTGAAGCTCGCGGAATAACGGAGCCGGAGGATATGGCGGTTTTGCTTGGGATTATATTCCCATATGAAGCATCCGACGCCGCAAGATATGAGGAGTTTATGGCGTTTAGCCGCGAAATGACATCGCAATTATACGAATCCTTGACCCGCGGAATTTTAATCATGGCGGTAGGTTTCATTTTCTTTACCGTTGTGATGAACATAAGGAAAAAACCCGAGTCGGAAAATCACGAAGAAGAAATTACGGAACGCAAGCCCGAAAAAAGTTCGTTGCCTAAATTGGTTGTACAAATTTTTTCGCTGTTTGCTTGTATCGCGCTTGCCTTGCCGCTTCTTCTGTTTCAAGGGAACTTTGCCGGAATTTTGCAAACAGCAGCTATACTTTTCGGCGGATTGCTGCTAGGTTTGGCAGTGGCGCATATTGTACGGTTGCTTCTGTGGATTATTGCCAAACGCACGGGACGGGCAAAGTCGGCCTACTCGTCCCAAACGACGCAGTTTTGTATGTTTTTGATGGTGTTTCTTTCGATGTTCAGTTTTTCCATGCACAATGGTTTCAGTGCGCACTTGGAGGTGGAAAGGCTGGACGAATTGCGGCTTAATTCGGTATTTGCGTCCCTTGCCGCGGGCGACGCATTTTATTTCGGGGAGTACACAGAGAGCTTTGTGCTTTCTTGGGAGGATATTTCACCGGGCGATGATTTATTCATTTCCGCGTGGGAATTGCAATCGTCCCTGATGGGTATTGTCGGAGAGTACAAATACGGCGTAACCGTTATTTTTGACATGGAGGCCGGAGTCGTTGGCGGTCTTTCCGTTGTGCGCCAGCCATCCGCGCTGTTGGCGAACGAGCTTCGCAGCGCGACGGTTGATTTTCTGCTTGCTATGTCTGCAACGGTTTTTGCAATTGTATTTTTATTCATGGAAGTGAACAAGCTGTTGGAATGTGTGAACATACCCAATATGAAGCGCGAACACGAACTGCGCTATGCATCCGGCGCGAAAAGCCTGAATTTTCTCGTTACCGTTTGCCAAACCATTCCGGCGTATTTTTTCGTGCTTATTGTGTTTAATATTTACGAATACAACCCCGTGGCTTGGCTTCCCGCTGAGTTCGCGGTTGTTCTGCCGCTTACGATTGTGCTTATTATGATGATGGCGGGCGGCGATATGGCGAGGCGGTTTATTTGTATCGCGCCGCGCAGTTTAATGCTTGTCGGCTGTGCGGTTGGGGCCGGCGGGTTTA
>WQSB01000178.1 GCA_009788085.1 Defluviitaleaceae bacterium | reverse complement strand
GGCGACGGCAGTCCGGCGGTTTTGGCGCGATACGGCAAGTTGATGGAGGAATACGAGCGGCTTGGCGGCTACGAAGTGGATTTCAAAATCGAGAAAATATGTAACGGAATGAATATCGGTGATGGTATGCGGGGAAGTCTCTTCAAATTGCTGAGCGGCGGGGAGAAAACGCGGATTAATTTAGCGCGCATTCTTCTGCGCGACTGCGACATACTCTTGCTTGACGAGCCGACAAACCACCTTGATTTAGCCTCACTGTCGTGGCTTGAAAATTTCATTCGTGAATTTTCGGGCACCATTGTAGTCATTTCCCATGACAGGGTTTTTCTCGACAACGTTGTAAGTAGGATTATCGAGCTTGATGACGGTGTGGCCAATTTCTATTCGGGGAATTATTCATTTTACGTTGAAGAAAAAGAAAGGCGGCGTCAAACCCAAGCAGAGCAATATAAGCAACAGCAGCGAAAAATTGAGCAGCTGGAAACCGCGATAAAACGGCAGCGCGTATGGGCGGATATAAACCCGTCAAACACAGGCTTGTCCAAGCGGATTATCGCGTTTGAAAAACGAATTGAGCAAATGGACAAGGTGGAAAAGCCTGCCACATCAAAAAAAATAACAGAGGATTTTAACAGCGGCGGTTATGCGGCGAAGGAGGTTGTATCCCTTGATTCGGTGTGCAAGGGTTATGGGTCTAATGTGCTGCTTGACAGCGTAAGCCTGAGTATCTCCAGAAATGACCGCATTGCCTTAATCGGTGCCAACGGTTGCGGCAAGACTACACTTTTAAGGCTGATTTTGGGTGAAGAGCCCAACGACAGCGGCGAAATAAAGGTAAGCAGCAATATCAAAATCGCGTATATGTCCCAGATTATCCTGTTTGATGATGAAAATGCCACGGTGCTGGATACTTTGCGCGACGCGACCCCGCTCCCCGAAGAAAAAATCCGGAGTATTCTTGCGCGTTTTCGTTTCAGGGCACCGGATGTGCTGAAAAAAGTCGCTAATCTCTCCGGGGGAGAGAAAAGCCGCCTAAAGCTGTGTTTGCTCATGCAAAATAAAGCGAATTTTCTGATACTTGACGAGCCGACCAATCATCTGGATATCGAGTCGCGGGAATGGATTGAGGACGCCGTTTCCGATTTTGACGGCACTATGCTGTTTATATCCCATGACCGGTATTTTCTGAATAAATTTGCCTCAAAAATATGGAGCATGAAAGATGGCGGAATAACAGAATTTGACGGAGGTTTTGATGATTTTCTCAAATCAGCGGCTATTGCCGCAGCCCGGCCTAATACACCCCCCGCCAAAAAGAAGAAACCAACTGTCAAAACAAAAGAAAAGCCCGAGTTGTCAATTCCACTCGAGGCTCAAATTTATGAAGCAGAGACTGAATTGAGTGCGCTGGACGAAGAAATAGAGTCGCAGTTATCCGTCTCCGGTTACGAAAAAATGGATGTGTTATATCAGAAAAAGCACCAACTTGAAGAGCATATCTCAATCCTTTATGACAAATGGATTCTCCAGCTCCAGTAAAAATTTTTTGTTATCCAGGCCGCCGCCATATCCCGTCAATTTTCCCCCTGCGCCGATTACCCGGTGACAGGGGATTATTATATTTATGGGGTTGTGGTGGTTTGCGCCGCCTACCGCACGGCTTGCGGCGGGCTGGCCTACGCGCTCGGCCAGCTGCTTGTAGGAAATTGTCTGTCCGTAGGGAATGGTTTGCAATGCTTCCCATACGCGCATCCGGAAGGGCGTCCCGGAGGGGCTGATGGGTACGGTGAATTCCTTTAGCGTACCGGCGAAATAGTCCGCCAGCTCCTTGGCGCATTGATTTAAAACGGCGGTATTATCAGAAACGGCGGTATTGCCGTTGGTTTTTGGCGCAATGGGGGGAGTAGGCGCGCCGTCCATTGTAAAATTTACACCGATAATTTTGCCGTCATGCGCCGTGATAAGCAACTTGCCGATGGGCGAGGTGTATTCTAAAGTCATTTTAACATGCTCCTTTCACTACGCTGAGGAAAGCATTAGGGGCTGTCTCTTCCCCTGTGTCCGGTGAAGAGACAGCCTCTATATTTTTAAAGCCCCGCGATTTTCAGGCCGCCCGTGAGGAACGAGGGCATTCCGATAAGTCCGCTGAAGTAGTGGAAGCGTAAATCGCTGCCGACTTCCGAGATGTTTTTCAAAAGCTCGTAGAAATTCCCGGCTACGGTGATTTGGTCGATGGGGCGGGCGATTTTGCCGTTTTCAATTAAAAATCCGTCGGCGGAGAAGGAGAAGTCGCCGCTTACCACGTTCGCGCCGGAGTGCAAGCCCGCAAGCTCTGTGATGAGTACGCCGTTTTCAACACCGGATATGAGGTCTTCGAAAGATTTCTCGCCGGGCACAAGGTAGAAATTGCCGGTGGAGGTGCTTATCGCTCCGCCAAAGCTGGGTTTTGAGGCGTTGCCGGTGGACTCTACTCCGTCCTTTGCGGCGGATTTCGTATTGTACAGCAGGGTTTTCAGTACACCGTTTTCGATGACGGCTTTGTTTTGTGTGGCTACGCCCTCCGCGTCGAAAGCGGAATTTTCAAGGCTCAGCTCGGTGATGCCGTCGTCGCGGATGGTGACATGGGGGGCGGCAATGGTTTCGCCGACTTTGTCTTTGTTAAGCAAAGAAAAACCTTTTTGGCCGGATTCCGCGATAAAAATTTTTGAGAATACTCCAAAGAGGTCGGCGGCGGTGTAGGTGTCAAAAATAACGGGATATTCCCCGGTGGGAACCGGCGACGCGCCCAAGTAGCTTACAGCGGTGTCCACGGCTTTTTTGGCCAGTGATTTATAGTCGAAATCAGCAAAATTCTTGCCGTACCATACCTCCATGCCGCTTTTTGTAACGCCGTCCTCTTCCGCGCGGGCAAGCATGTACGCATAGGCACGGTTGGTTTTTTGGCTTAAATCCAAGCCGTAGGAATTGGAAATGGCTACATGACTTTCCTGATTAGCCACGGAGCAATAATCCGCCATTGTTAGGCGGGGGTCGAGGCTTAGGGCGTATTTTTCCATATCCAAGGCCATCTGGATTTTCTCAGAAGCCTCGGTATCGTTGATGGCCGGGCTGTAGCCGTCCACTTTTTGATATTCCTTATCGCCGGGATAGAGCTTTTCCACTTCTTCCTCTTCTATGATTCCGGCGTTGGCCATGGCGTTTGCAAGCATAGGCACGATTAATGCTGTGTCCAGCTTTTCGCTGTAGGAGTAGCCCATTTTGCCGCCGTAGGTGCCGCGGAAGCCCACTCCCTCGGTGCTGGAATTCTTGTACTCGGCGATTTCGCCCTTAAATACCCGCACGGAAAACCCGTTTCCGGCGGAGTAGTATAATTCGTAGTCCTCAAAGCCCTTGGCTTTGGCCTGTGCGAAAACCTCGTCTCTGAAAGTTTTATAATCCATATTATTTTCTCCCTCCGACGGTCATTTCTTTTACACGAATCATCGGTTGGCCCACATTTGTTGGCACGGAACCGCTTAAACTGCCGCACATTCCCTGACCGGCCTTGAAATTGTCGGCTACGCGGTCGATGTCCATTAAAACCTCGTGGCCCTTGCCGATAAGTGTCGCGCCGCGCACGGGCTCGGCTATTTTTCCGTCGCGAATCATATAGGCTTCCAATACGGCAAAGTTAAATTGCCCAGAAGCCGGGTCTACCGAGCCGCCGCCCATTTGTTTGGCGTAGAGGCCGTATTCGGTGTCGGCGATGATTTCCTCGGTTTTGTCCGCGCCGGGAAGGATATAGGTGTTGGTCATACGTGATGTCGGCGCGAAACGATAGGATTCCCGCCGCGCACTGGCCGTGGTGGGGGTTCCCATTTTAAGCCCGTTTAGATAGTCCACCAAATAGGATTTCAAAACGCCGTTTTCGATTAAAACATTCCGGCGGGTGGGTGTGCCTTCGTCGTCGATGTTCAAAGTGCCCCATTCGCCCAAAAGGGTTCCGTCGTCGATGGCGTTTACACAGGGCGCGGCGATTTTCTCACCGATTTTACCGCAGAACACCGACGCTCCCTTTGCCACGGAGGTGGCCTCAAGACTGTGGGCGCAGGCCTCGTGGAAAATGACGCCGCCAAAGCCGTTGTCGATAATAACCGGCATACGCCCGCCCGGGCACAAATCGGCCTTTAGCATTGTCACGGCAACCTCTGCGGTGCTTCGTCCAAGCCCGGGCATGTCCAGCGACTCGATGATTTCATAACCGCCCTTTGCACCCGGCGCAAGATATCCTGTTTGCTTTTCGTGTCCTTCCGAGGCCACGGCCTGCACAAGTACACGGGTACGCACACGCCGGTCTTCCGCCCAGACGCCGTTGGAATTGGCTACGAACATATTCTGCGCCACATGGATGTAATTCCCGGACGTTTGCGTCACCAGCGGGTCAAATTCATAGGATGCCTTCGACGCGGCGCGAAGCTGCTCCACGATTGTCTTTTTCCCCACTTTTTCCGGAGGAATGGCTACCTTGTCCGCAAAGCTGAGACGCTCGCGCCTGTCCAAAGTAATAACGCTTTTTATAGAGCCGTCTTCTTTGGTGCCGGCCTTTACCGCTTGGGCCGACTCCTTTGCCAGCTTCATCAGACTCTCGCGGCTGGTATTGTTCGTATACGCATAAACCGCGCCCGTGCCTTGGATTATGCGCAGTCCAAGACCGTAGTCAATTCCCCAGCCGGCCTTTTCCACCTGGCCGTTAATCATCTCGATTGTGTCCTTTGCGGTATTCTCTACAAAAATCTCCGCAAGGTCGCCCCCGGTGGACAGAGCGACCGTCAGCACATCGTACACTAATTGCTTGTCAAGCATAAAACGCCCTCCTTTTTATGAACAAATCTAATATAACAAACTTTTGGACAAAAAAGCAAATTTTTACAGATGCTACGAAAGAAATAAACTTGGAAGACCTTTACAGATGTTTCATTTTTGTTTATAGTTCTGCTTGGCAAATTATTATTTGAAAGGGGAAGCGTTTATGAGCGCGAACTATGCTATTGTTGTGGACTCTACCACGGATTTACCGCCGAAGCTGGCGGAGGAATGGGGACTTGAGGTTATCCCGTATATTTTTACAATGGACGGCAAGGAATATTACAACCACTTGGATTACCGTGAGATGCCGGTCAAGAATTTTTACGGCGCGTTGCGCGGCGGAAAGCTGGCATCTACGACGCAGGTTACAACGCACAGGTATATGGAAGCATGGGAGCCATTCTTAAAGGAAGGCAAGGACGTGCTGTATATGTGTCTGTCGTCCATGCTTAGTAAAAGTTATGACCAAAGCGTTCTGGCCGCCAGGGAAGCCGCCGAAGCTTATCCGGACCGCAAGGTCATTACAATTGACACAAAGGCCGCGTCGGTTGGGCAGGGACTTTTGGCCTACTACGCCTCCAAGGCCCGCGACGAAGGTAAAGCACTTGAAGAAAACGCTTCCTATATAGAGGGTCTTATTCCGCGCTTGCATCACTGGGTAATGGCGGACGATTTAAACCACCTGCGTCGTGGCGGG
>WQSB01000177.1 GCA_009788085.1 Defluviitaleaceae bacterium | reverse complement strand
TGCATTGCCCTGCCGCTGAGTATTTACGCCGGAGAGCTTAGGAGTAACAATACCTTTGTAAACTATGTCGCCAAAGAGCTTGCGGAAAAGCTTACCCAGCGTGTAATCAACGGCGCGATAACGACCTTGCAGCCTCTTGAGGCCCGGTTGTGCGCGTATATTACACAAACCTCGGAGGACGGTCTTTTCCGCGAAACATTAACGGAAGTGGCGGGCGTAGTGGGCGCGAGCTACAGGCATCTTTTGCGCTGCCTGGATAATCTGTGCAGAAAAGGAATTTTGCAAAAAGAGCTTTCCGGCTACCGAGTAATTAACAGGAAAGCCTTGGATAAAAACGCGGGAGACCTATATGTACTGAAATAAAACAGAGAGATTGGGGGAAGCTCTTAAAAAAGCTTCCCCCGAAAATATTCTCTCCAAAACTTTAACAGGGTTATTTCATTGCCCGGCGAACGGACGTGTTACGGTTAGGCTGTGCTTTTGGTTCGGACGGTTTTTCTTGGTTTGGTGCGGGTTTGGTGGTTGGTTCGTTATCACTGTTATTGTCGCCGTCGTAATGGTTGTGCTCCCTTACGGATTCCTCCTCATGGCCGGAATCATCAAAAACCAGAACTGAACTCGGTTTTACTTGAGTCGGTGCGGGCTTTGCAGGCTCGGCCGGCGCAGGTGCCGGAGTTGCTTCAGGGGCTTGTTCTTTTTTGTCTTCGCGGTTTTTTAATTTGCGCTCAAGACGATTAAGAGTGACAGCTTCGTCATCATTGTTGATTACCGGAACGGTTTGTTCCATGTTGGGAAGAGCCGCAGTATCTCCACGGTTCATTCTTGTGTTATCCATGCGGTTTGCACGGCTTGTGCGGTTTGCATGATTTGCGCGGTTTGTGCTTGTCGTCGCACGACGAGCGGCACGGTTTTGGTACTGATGATTAAGGTTCATGCCGTAACGCCCAGCGTTTGAATGGCTGTTTGTGTTAGGCTGCGTGGATTGCACCACCGGTGCAGAAACCGCAGGGGCGGGCGTAATTTGCGGACGTTCCGCTGCGATGCCGGTGTGGGTGGTATTGCGTGTGTTGTGGGTATTGCGTGTGTGGGTGGTATTGCGTGTGTTGTGGGTATTGCGTGTGTGGGTGGTATTGCGTGTGTTGTGGGTATTGCCGGTGTGGGTGGTATTGCGTGTGTTGTGGGTATTGCCGACAGCGGTATTACGGGTGTTGTGGGTGCTTCTGGTAGCGGTATTGCGGGTGGATTGCGTATTTTGCATATCCGTTGTTACTCCGCGGTCAAAGCCGCTGTCTAGAGCTTGAGCCCTGTGGTTATTGTTGTTGTTATAACGGAAGGTATTGCCTATGCGTCCTTGCGGACGGCCAAAGTTTACGGACCGGTTTGGCGTGGAATGCTGTGTATTGCGGGTGTTGCGAGTATTGTGGGCAGACGAGTTGCCGGTTGCCATGTCGCCTACGCCCTCGGTGATGTTGCGGGCGGTGCTGCCTATGCCTCTGCTTATGCGATTAATACCGCGAGTAACGCCACGGTTGGAATTTCTGTTTAAACCGTTATAGTAGTCGCTGCTGTCTGCATAATTACGTTCGGGCCATATGCCTCTGTGGTCATAGGTATCTGCTCTGCGGTTTACCGCGTCAGCTACACGCTGGCCGTTTCTGTTGCCTTGGTTTGTTTCGGGTAGATTGCTGGAACATCCTGTTACGGCAATCATTCCCGCTACAGTACCTGCAACCAATATACGTCTCCAATTCATATATATTCCTCCCCATTTTTCACATTTAATTAAAAAATCGCAATGCCAGGAGTGGCTTGCGATTATAGTTTGGGCAGATTCGATTTTTAAATACTGTGTTACCTTTGGCACGCTAACAAAAAATTTACAGGCTGAGCCATTGTAGTTTTTGTTCCGCTTTTTGCCGGTCGGCCTCGTCGCTAATAGAATATATGTAGCGTTTTATTTTATCCTGTCTTTGGCGCAGATAAGCTTGCCAGAGTTCGGTATCTTTGTCGGGTTCTCCCAGAAAATATTTTTTTTCAGGCCATACAGATATGTTATTTGCTTTTTGGGCGTGAATTATTACATAAAATCTAGAGGCTTCCCGTGCCAATTTTTCATGGGTAATTTCAAAGCCGTGGGCGTGCAGCTCCCGCCGAAGCTCCTCGAGGTCGTGCTGGGGTTGCAGAATCACGCATTGCGGCAGGCAATGCCGTGGACATGTGCGTGAATCTTTGATGCTCGTCTCGAAGCCGGATTCCAAGATGTGGATAATTCTTTTGCCGCCCATACCTGCGATTACGATGCAGTCGGCCTCGCCGGGGTTTAACGGCTTTAGCCCGTCGCCAAGGCGGGTCTCGATTCGTTCGGAGAGCCCGGCGGCGCGGATATTTGTTTCGGCGATTTTCAGCGGGCCGGAATTGATATCGCTTGCGATGGCCCTTTCACACAGATTAGCACGGACGGCTTCAATAGGAAGGTATGCATGGTCTGTGCCTATATCAGCCAGAACACAGGGCTTTGTGTCCTTTTCGGAGATTAATTCCAAAACCGCCTGTAACCGGGGAGATAACATTAATCTAAATAATCCTTGAGCTTTTTGCTGCGGCTCGGATGGCGCAGTTTTCGCAGTGCTTTGGCTTCGATTTGGCGGATTCTTTCCCGGGTTACATTAAACTCCTTGCCGACTTCCTCCAGCGTGCGTGCGCGGCCGTCGTCCAAACCAAAGCGCAAACGAAGCACCTTCTCCTCGCGGTCGGTCAAGGTGTCCAGCACATCAATGAGTTGTTCCTTCAATAAGGTAAATGCCGCCGCTTCCGCAGGAGCGGGAATGTCGTCATCGGGAATAAAATCCCCTAAATGGCTGTCTTCCTCTTCACCGATAGGCGTTTCCAGCGAAACGGGCTCTTGCCCGATTTTTAAAATTTCCCGCACCTTTTCAACGGGCATTTGCATTTCCTTGGCCAGCTCGTCCGGAGTGGGGTCGCGGCCAAGCTCTTGCAAAAGCTGGCGCGACACACGAATCAGCTTATTAATTGTTTCAACCATGTGAACGGGAATACGAATGGTACGGGCTTGGTCGGCGATGGCGCGAGTGATGGCCTGACGAATCCACCATGTGGCATAGGTACTGAATTTATATCCCTTTTTATAATCAAATTTTTCCACAGCCTTAATCAGGCCCAGATTTCCCTCTTGGATTAAATCCAAAAAGAGCATTCCGCGCCCTACATAACGTTTTGCGATTGAAACCACCAGACGGAGATTGGCCTCGGCCAGACGCTGCTTGGCATGGTCGTCTCCATCCTCCATGCGCTTTGCCAAATCCACTTCCTCATCACCCGTTAGAAGCGGCACCTTGCCGATTTCCTTCAGATACATGCGAACGTGGTCGTCAATGTTGATTGCACCCTCCACCGCAGAAAAGTCGACTTCTTTTTCCTTTTCTGTGTCCAAGTCCGGCTCTAGGCCCGTGGCAAGGTCGATGCCTTGACTTTCCACCCATTCGTAGACCTTTTCAATCTGGTCCGGGTCGAGGTCTACGTCACCGATAAATTCCATTATTTCCTTGTGGTCCAGGGTGTTTTTGTTCTTTTTGCCAATGGCGACCAGCTCTTGCAGCCGATTCATCAACAAGGGGTCTTCGAAGGATTTCAAAGAAAACCATTCCTCTCGTGTCGCTATTATTTTAACCATCGCGCATGGTTATATTCAGCAAAAGGGTATTTTTTTTCTCAAAATGCAGCTTATTTACTGCTTTTAAGTCTGTTTTTTGAATTTCGATTTGATTGTCCAGCCATGCGAGTTTAATTTTTTTCACCATGTCGTTTAAGGCCTTCTCCATGGCGGAGGTATCGGGATATTCGGGGGCGTCGATAAAAATTTCGCCCACGGCCTGCTGTTCGTCCGGGTTTTCCAGCATATCCATGATGTCTCCGGGGGACAATTTCGCGCTGTTTTCGGCGTTTTCATAGGCAAGGGCCAGCAGTCGGGCATAAATGTCGCCGCTCATTTCCCCGGTCGGCAGAAAACCGCTTTTTTTAAGGGCGCGTGCGGCGGAGGGCGCAGTTAAAACCAAGTGCAGCAGTCCTTTTTGTGCTTTTATCAGGCCATAATCCGCCCGCTGGGAACGGGGCTGCATATTATGCGGCGTGGTCAGCATTTGCGCGGAGTTTCCGCCGGACGTGTGCTTGTTTATTTCCGCATGAATCGCCGCCGGGGAAATACCCGAAGCCGCCGCAACCTGCGCCGCATAAGCGTCCGTTTCGATTGCGCTTGGCAAAGTCGCCAAAATTTTCGCGGCTTCCTGCGTAAAGCCCACGCGCCCGTCCGTAGTTGAAAGGTCGTGCCGTCCGCGAACTAAATCCACTTGAAATGCAATATGGCTTTTTGCGGCTTGAAGCAGACCCGCGAATCTCTTTGCTCCGAACCTTGTCAAAAATTCATCAGGGTCTTTAGCATCGGGGATTTCTAAAATTTTCACTTTGATGCCGCCCTTTGTAAGTACGGGGATTGCCCTCAGCGCGGCGCGGTTTCCGGCGTCGTCGCTGTCCATCAGCAGAATTACAGAAGCGCAGCTTGCCCCGCGAAGCTGCCGCACATGGGAGTCGTTCAAAGCGGTGCCCAGCACACCCACGGTATTGTTAAAACCGTGCTGATGCATGGCGATTACATCCATGTAGCCCTCCACCACGATTAACTCGCTCCCACGGGCTTTTCGCGCCAAATTTAACCCGTAGAGATGCTCGCTTTTGCGAAACAGCGCGGTTTCCGGCGTGTTGATATACTTGGCCTCTTGCTTGTCACCGGCATTAGAACCCTTGTCCGAAACATCTAAAATACGTCCGCCGAAGCCTACCACGCGATTCTGCTGGTCGATTATAGGGAACGTCAGACGACTACGGAAACGGTCATAGAAGCGGGTTTCGCTTTTGCGGCTTTGAACAGCAAGCCCGGCAGCCACAATCTCTTCCGGGGGCGCGTCGGAAAGATGTGTCAAAAGACCGTCCCAGATGGCCGGCGAAAGCCCTATCCCAAATCGCTTTATCAAAACTTGTGTTACGCCGCGCTCTTCTAAGTATTTTCGCGCGTTCTGCGCGTCTGAATTTTCGGAATTAAGGTAATCATAGTAATAACGCGCGGCGCGTTTATTCAGCTCTGCGGCTGATTTTCTCAAATTCGCGTTATTTCTCGCCTCGTGGCTTGTCCCTTTTTCAGGCAGTTTAAAATGAACCCTGGAGGCCAGGAGCTTTAACGCCTCGGGAAAGTCCATATTTTCCATTTGCATGACAAACCGCACAACATCGCCGCTTGCCCCGCAGCCGAAGCAATAGAAAATCTGTTTATCCCGGTTTACGGAAAATGACGCCGTCTTTTCGCTGTGAAACGGGCACAGCCCAAAGTGATTGTTCGCCCGGGGGGTCAGCTTCACATAGCCGGCCACAACATCCACAACATCGTTTAATGCCCGGACTTCCGAGACAATTTCGGGGGGATAGTACAATGTGGCCTCACCTCCACATATTTCTTATTCGACGGCGACATGCAAAATCCTTCATCGTCAATGTGAAATTATCTAAGAAATTGTTTAAGAATTTGTTAAGGAATATGTCTGGACTTTTAATGGGCAACAATGGTAAGATTCATCCAAATGGGGGCT
>WQSB01000176.1 GCA_009788085.1 Defluviitaleaceae bacterium | reverse complement strand
GTCAGCCCCATAGTACACTCCCAGCAATTTGTTTGTGCTGCGCCAGATGCGCCCGCCGAAATATATCGAAGGGATTGTTGTTCTTTGCGCAATATCAGGGAAACGCAGGAATGTATTTCTTGTGATGGTAGCCATTGCCCTTGCAGACATGGGATTGTTTGGGCCGCTGGCATGGGCATACCAAAACCGTGCATCAATGCCCCATTCATTGGCTTTGCCATTCATCAAATCACGAAAGGCCATGCGTGAACCGCCCACCAGCTCGCCAAGAGCAACGGATGCCGCCGATGCGCTCATCACGATAGCCAAATCCATGAGTTGCTCAACGGTGTAATGTCCGGAGGTAGTTAGAATGACATTGGTTTCGCCGGGATTGCGGCTCATCTCGGCCGTCTGCGCGCTAATTGGCACTCTGGTATCTAGTGCAATCTGTCCGTTCTCAATAGCCTCCAGCACCAAATAGACCGTCATCATTTTTGTCATAGATGCCGGAGAGCGCATCACATCATGGTTGCGCCCATAAAGCACTTCGCCTGTATAAAAACACATAACCACCGCCGTTATGCTTGATAAATTCAAGCGGGCATTGCTTGGGTTGGCATTGAGCCCGCCGTTTACGTCGATTGCATTGCCCGCAATCATCAACAAGGCTAAAGCCGCAGATAAAGCCTTTTTTCTCATTCCCTATGACCCCCGGTATAAATAAATTCTTCGCCAACAATGCGCACAACATGGTTATACGCGCGCCTAGCCCATGCCCGCAGATAGCTGCTTGCAACCCGCTCCGGGGCTTCGCCGCCGATTACCGGCAATATGCTATATGGCGAGCCAAGCGTGCGGCCGGAATCCCTCGCGAATAAAGTCGGCAGCACAGTCGCGCAGTAAATGGTGATTTCGCCATTATGAGTCATTTTGATATGCGCCGTCACCAGCATCCCATATTGAGTTGCTGGTATGCCCAGCGCGATTTGGTCTGATAAAAAATTGCCCAGCGAGTAGATGATTAGCCCGCGGTTGCCGTCCTCGCGATAGTGCCATTCCAATGGCTGGGGCGTGTGGCTATGATGCCCCATGATGATGTCTGCGCCAGCATCCACTAATGCGCGAGCTATTTGCCTTTGCATATTTGTGGGCTGGTCGACATATTCCGCGCCCCAATGCAGGGATATAACCACAACATCTGCCCCGGCCTCGCGGATGCCCGCAATTTCCTCCGCCATGCTAGGAATACTGTTCATAGTATGGGATTGGAAACGCCGCACCGTATATGGCAAAATATCGGATGGGATGATGCCCTCCAAACCGTTGAAAGAATCGGTATAAGCAATGATGCCGACCCGGATGCCTAGCACATCAACAATGCTGTGGGCATAAAAATCATCTGCATTGGTATACATGCCCGTCTGCGCAATGCCCGCGCGTTCAAAATTCGCCAAAGATGCCTCCAACCCGCTAAAACCCATATCGAAACTATGATTATTTGCTGTGATAAGATGATTAAAGCCTGCATAAATCAAGCCTTCAACAATTCCAAAAGGGGCATTAAACCTCGGCCATGTGCGAATGTCATGGTTGTTGCCAAACACATCCACAGGGGTTTCCATATTCACCAGATTCAAGTCGCCGTCTATATGAGGGCGTATTGCCCAAAAGAATGGGCGGTAGTCGAATCGATTATTGCCAATGCCTGCGCCCAGCCCGCCGTGAAGCAATATGTCCCCCGCGAATTGCAAGCGGATATGTATTGGGTCGGGTGGTGGAGGTTCAGGGGTTGTGGGAGGTGTTGGAGGTGCGGTTGTTGGCATAGGGGTTGTGGGGGCTGGTGTCGCCGTTTGCGCTGGGATGGTTGTTTCTGGTTCGTTTGGCAAATTGTAAACATATTCATATTCGCCCAAATCGGTTGGCTGGTCAGAGCCGCATCCCGCAAGCGCAACCAGAGCCATCAGCATAGACAACATTATAATCAATCTTCGCATTGGTATCCTCTTTTCTGTCAATAAGTGTACTTTTTGCAATTAGCCTATTACCAGCATTTGAATAAATAAAAACCACCAAAAATTAGCCGCATTGACATTAAATGGCAAAATGAATGGTGGTTTTATTTAGTTTTTATTTAATTTCCATAATTTGATTGACATTGAGCTTTGTAGAATGGTATAATTATTAAGTTATTGTTACAACTATCAAAAAGTACACTTTTTGATAGTCGCTCTATTTTTTCTTCTTTGCCCGATGCTCCGCCAAACGTCGATAAAACGTGGCTTCGCTCATGTTGACTTGGAGCAGCAAATCCGCCAAACCCAGATTTCCGCGTTCCCATCGCCTAACCAATTCGCCGAAATTTTCGGGTGGCCTTATGATAGGGCGACCGAATTTTACGCCCCGCTTGCGAGCCGCCGCAATGCCCGCGGCCTGATTGGCGCGAATATTGATGCGCTCGTGTTCTGCAAGAAAAGATAATATTTGCAAAACAAGGTCGGCGACAAACGTGCCCATCAAGTCCTTGTTCAGCCGGGTATCTAGCAATGGCATATCCAAAACGCAGATGTCTATGCCTCTCTCTTTGGTCAAGGTACGCCACTCGTTTTGGACTTCCTCGTAGTTTCGCCCTAGCCTGTTTATGCTGGTGATATATAGCAAATCGCCAGCCTGCAATGCCGCCAAAAGGGCTTGATAATTTGGGCGTTGGAAGTTTTTGCCGGATTGCTTGTCGGTATAAATTCTCTCTGGTGGTATTTGTAGCTTTTGCAGGTCGAGCAATTGTCGTGCCTCGTTTTGTTCTGCGGTTGATACGCGAGCATATCCAAAGGTGTTGCTCATGGTAATCCCCCCCTCAATATAGAATGTGCTACATAGCACATTCTATATCGTCATCAGATTCCGTTTTGCATATAAGCCCAACCACAGCCTGCAAATCATCAATTCCGCCTACGGTCACGGATAAAACCAAACCCGATGCATTGCGTTTTACGGCGACCTTGGCACCGCCCACGCCATCAAGGAACTGGGAAATGCGCTCGCCGACTGCATGAAGTTCGCTGGATTTCGGCTCGTCCTCGCCGCCCTTTTCGACTTCACCTTCAAGGATTTTTCTCACAAGCGCATGAAGCTGTGCACATGACAAGCCTTTCTCGCATGCCTTCTTGGCGAGCTTACAGATTTCAGCATCATAACGCCCGCCTTCGGTTAAGAGCTTGCATAGAACTTCGCCGTGTGACAGAGATAGCGGCTTGGGTTTGCGTGGTGACAAAGTAGCTGCATCGTCTTCGACTGCATCGTGGTCAGTATCGCGGTCAGCTTCCTCGTCTTGTTCATGGAAGTATTGCCTGCAATCCTCCGGCAGTTGTGCCGTCTTAACCGCTTTCGTAAGCCTCGTTCGGTCGCAGCCAATCTGCCTTGCAAGCTGTTCTTGGGTCATACCGCCCGCCTCCAGCACCTCAGATAAAGCCAGGGCAAGCTCGATAGGTGACAGGTCGTTGCGCGCGGTGTTTTCAGCAAGCTGCATAATTTTAATTTCATCAATGCTCACATCGTCACGGATAAAGCATGGAACGCACTCTAGTCCAGCGATTTGCGCTGCACGGTAACGGCGTTCGCCGCAGATTAGGATGTAGCTATTGTCATGAACGGTTACAACAAGCGGTTCAATTATGCCGTTTTCCGTTATGGAATGAGCAAGCTCATTCAGCCGTGCCCTGTTGAAGTGAGTTCGGGTGTTCGATGCGACCCTGATTTTGTCAATCTCGATTTCGTCGAAACGGACTGCTACTGCAGCTTTCATCAAAGCACCCCACCCCCAAGCGTGCCTGCAACAAAGATATTTTGAACATTGCTCATCGCTTCGTCGGCTATGACCCGCTCAAGCGCACGCATATCAAACAAAAACTTGCCCTGCCCGCCGCCTGCCGTGGTTCGCACCACAGGAAAACGCCCTTCTTTTACACCCTTGCGCAGCATGTATTGTGACAAACCCAATAAAACTGCCGCCTCTGCCGTTCCCACCAATTTGCCTTCCATTTTTCCTTCCATCATGTTGACCCTCCCTTAAATTCCTGTGATATGTGTAACCGGATAGATTCCGCGATGCGCCAATAGCCTCCGGATGTACTCAAACCCAAGCTGTGACCACTTTTTGGAATCATACATTAACTTTTTTCCGTTGACAAGACGACATGACGAAAACCTATAGCCCTTGCCTTTGTGTTTCGCCGATAAAACCCATTTGTCTTCAACTTTATATTGCAAGCCACAGTGTTCCAAGAGTTGATTTAGTTCCATGGCATTCATGTTGTATGCCAAAGCGATGTGCGATGTGGTGAGCGCATCGCGCTCCAAAACCGCTGAATAAAACGCAACCTTTGGTGCGGTTGCGGCTTGCTGTTCTTTTAGCTGGCGCAGCAACGATTCGACGATTTCGGGATTGGCTTCGACTTCATCAAGCTTATCTGGTGTGATGTATGCCCCATGCTTGCGTATGCTTGGCAGAACCTCATTTGTGACCCATGCCTTAAAATCCTGAGCCTGCGGCAGTTTGCTGGATAAAACCAGTTCGTACAAGCCGGCCTCGTTTATCACATTGACTTTTCGTGTTTGACCTGAGGTTCTCACATACACACGTTACTAACACCAAGAAACGCCGATAATACGTCATTTGTAAGGCACTACAAAAACCAAAATCGGAAGGAAAGTGGATAACATGGGTATGGAGTATATTCCAGTAGCAAGCGTGGACACAAAATATTTTCAACCGCAGACCGAGCAAGAAATGGACGAAATGTTTGAGGGTATGAATGTGGGAGATATGATTTTCAGCAAATGGGTTTTTGACGGTATTTGGTTTGTAATGGGATTGATTGATAAAAATGACCCTACAACAAAATGCCTATTCCCTAATATTTTAATGGACGAGCCTTTGCAACCTTTGAAGCGGTGGGGAAATGCAAGGCTGATTTATCTCCGAGAACATAATCCATTTTTAGCGACACAGTTCGGTACCGTTGGACTTCATAGGCATTGTTTAGAAATTGAAGAACAGGCTGAACAACGGAAAAGAAATATGATGTTAGAAATTAGAAAAGACCCCGCTAATCAAGTAACCGAAAAAGACAAAGCCCTAGACCCTATCGCATGGGCAGGACGTATGGGTAATTTTCAATCAATGGTACACGAAACAATTTACGCTGATTTGATTTTCAGCTAGTAAAGCAGTTAAAGAAATACGCTGTTATGAATTTGGGAAGCACCTACGGAATTTGTGGGTGCTTCTTTTTTTGTGGAAATTTCAATCGCCACAAATTTTTTATTTCAGCGAGTAAAGCACCATAAGCATAAACGAAAATTAAAGATTGAGCAATTAGAAAAATGAAATTTTAGCCAGTACAGCAATTAAAGAAATACCCTGTTATGAAATTATAGAAGCACTTGCAAGAATTGAGGGTGTTTTTTTGGTGAAAACTTCAATCGCTACAAACTCATTTTTTCAGCAAGTAAGCACCATAAAGGAAACGAAATATAAAAATTGAGAAGTTAAAAAGCCCTTGAATTTGAAAAAGTAAAATTTCAACAAAGGCAAAAATCGCAAAAGAGAAATGCCCTAAAATCAGAAAAGGGCATTTTGATTTTGTCTTTTGGTAGCGGAACGCTTAATAAAAAATTGGCGTAGCCGATTTTTTAATTGAC
>WQSB01000175.1 GCA_009788085.1 Defluviitaleaceae bacterium | reverse complement strand
TGTTTTTGAGTGCATTTCTCAAAAATATCGGAAGTCAAACGGTAGTGCGACCAGAAATTATTTCTCGCTTATTTAGGGCTTGACATTTAATAGCTGGTCTTGTTGGATTGTATCCGGTTATAAGTCTATGCTCGCTTTGGAGGTTATATAATGTTATATAATTTAATTTTCAGCCTCAACGCCGTAATGCCGCTGTTTTTGTTAATCGCGCTGGGGTATACGCTAAAGAAAAGGGATTTTTTATCCGGGGGATTTATCTCCGGCGGGAATAAGTTCGTGTTTTATATAGCTTTGCCCATGACCCTGTTTCGTAATTTGTACATGTCGGATGTCAGCGAGCTGCTGGATTTGACCTTTATTGCCTTTATTGTAAGCGCGTCGGTGTTGTCCTTTTTGGCGATATGGGTGGTGTCGGCATTTTTCATTAAGGACAGGACAATCATAGGGGCGTTTGTTCAGGGGGCCTTTAGGGGGAATTTTGCCTTTTTGGGAATGCCGCTGTTGCTAAATATCGCCGGGGAAGCGGGAATGGCCCGCGCCACGCTGATTATCACTTTTGTGCTGCCTCTTTATAATATATGCTCGATTTTGGTGCTTGCGGCCTATTCAGATTCGGGGAAAAAAGTAGGGCCTTTGACGATTGCTTTCGCGGTTGTCAAAAACCCTTTTATTATAGGAATCTCTGTTGCTGTCGCAACGGTATTGCTGGGAATTCAGCTTCCAAGCATGATAAGCCGCTCTGTTACGTATATCTCTGGCATGGCAATACCTCTGGCACTCATTTGTCTTGGCGCGGGCATCGTTTTTCAGGGCTTTGACAAGAAATTCAAATTCGTGCTGGTTGCCAGTATTATCAAAGTCGTGGCACTGCCGGTTATTTTTGTGGCTGTTGGATATGCCTTTGGTTTTAGGGGCGTTGATTTGGTCGCGCTGCTTGTTTTGGGCGGAACCCCCTCCGCCATAATAGGATACACTATGGTAGTTCAAATGGGCGGTGACGTATATATCGCGGGGACAATTGTTGTTACTTCCACGCTGCTCTCCGCTGTGTCGCTGACTCTGCTGATTTCCTTCATGCGGATGCTGGGATTGTTTGTATAGTAGTGCATTTGCTGATTTTGTTGTACAATAACGAAGCGTAGAAAAATTTAAAAGAATATGGTGATGAAAATTAAGACGATTGTTATGTTAATCACAGCAAGCAGAGTTGTCGGGGCATTCTCTTTATTGCTGTTGGTTCCCCTGTCCGGGATATTTTATCTGGTGTACGCATGGTGTATCGCAAGCGACATACTGGACGGATACATTGCTAGGAAAACAAGAACGACAAGCAATTTCGGAGCGTTTTTGGACAGCGCGGCGGATTTGAATCTTATAGCCATACTGCTGGTAATTTTTTTGCCTCTTCTAAATTGGGATTTGTGGATGCTTGTTTTGGTCGGTATCGTCATATTTACCCGCGCCGTCGCGCTTAGTATCGGCTTTGTGAAATACCGCACCCTAACCCTCTTGCATACATACGCAAATAAAGGCGCGGGGCTGGTGCTGGCTTCCTTTCCTATTTTATACGGGCTGTCGGGGTTGGCCATTACCATATCAATTCTTTTTACCGCGGCGTTTTTATCGGCCTTTGAAGAGCTGATTATCACAATCCGCTCCAAGACGCTGGACAGAAACATCACCAGTATGCTGGCGTAGGATTCTATATTTCATATAACCCTACAGAAAAGCCGCGAATACCCGATTTGCCAAGTCCATGCCGTATGGGGTGAGGGCGATTCTTCCGTTGCCGCAGGCGAGTAAGCCGTCGGATACAAGCTTGGAAACTTCGTTTTTGAAGGGCGAGGCTGTTTCCTCTGTTACGCCTTTGCATAAACGCAGGCCAAGAATCATCGCCTCGGCGGCGAGGTCGGCAGCGGAAAGAAGCAGGATGTCTTTTCGGAGTGCATCGCCTTTACCGCTATATTGAAGATACTCCGCCATGTCCTCGGTGTTGTGCCAGCGGGCGCGGCCGTCAAAGGAGTGTGCCCCCAGCCCAAAGCCGATGTAGGGCTTAAGCCTCCAGCAATTTATATTGTGGAGGCTTTCTTGGTTTGGCTTGGCGAAATTTGAAATTTCGTAATGATTATAGCCCGCCGCTGTCAGCAATCGGCGGGCTGTATTGTACATATCACGGTCGGTGGCATCGTCCGGAAGGGTGAGGCCGCCGCTTTTTATTTGCTCCCATAAGGATGTCCCTTCCGCAGGGGTGAGGCTGTAGGCGGAAATATGCTCCGGGGAAAGCTCAATAATTTCTTGCAGAGTATCGAGCCAATGCTCTCGCGTCTGACCCGGCAGGGAGAACATCAAATCTATGTTGATATTATCAAAGCCCGCCTCCCTCGCGGCGTGGAAATTATTTGTAAAATCCTCTTTCGTGTGGGCCCGGCCCAAAATGTGCAGTAATTCCGGATGAGTCGCTTGCAGGCCGATGCTTATGCGGTTTGCGCCTTGGGATTTTAGTGTCGTCAAATATTCCGGGGCCAGTGCACCGGGGTTTGCCTCCACGGTAATTTCCGCGCCTTTTATTAATGTGAATTCCTTGACCGCTTCCAAAATTTCGCATAACAAGGGGGCCGGCAATACCGTCGGCGTTCCCCCTCCGATATAAACGGTGTCAATCTGAAAGCCCTCCATGGGTCGGGAGGCTTTTATCTCATTTAATAAAGCGCGTACATACATTTCAAAATTCTCCGAAACGTCAGATAAAAAATCACAGTAAACGCATTTCCGCAAGCAAAAGGGAATGTGTGTGTAAATTCCGATTGTTTTCATTACATATCACCGCCAAAACCTTAGAATAATTCAGGTTATACATTTACACGTTACGAGTATAATTGGCTCAAGTCCCCCGGCGAACACAGGGCAAACCGGCGGGGCCAGAGCCCCATACCGCAGCGAAGCGAGGAAACGAAGGCCGGATTCATTCCGGCCATAGCGGCGGGGCCAGAGCCCCATACCGCAGCGAAGCGAGGAAGCGAAGGCCGGATTCATTCCGGCCGTAGCGGCGGGGCCAGAGCCCCATACCGCAGCGAAGCGAGGAAGCGAAGGCCGGATTCATTCCGGCCATAGCGGCGGGGCTTGGGGCAGAGCCCCATTTAAATAGAAAGGAGGTGAGAAAATGGCAATAGTAAGCAAGTATCTCTCATCGCGACTGCAAATCAGAGACATGGAAGACGAAGTTTTTCAAACCATGCACCGCGTGCGGCCGGATATTAATGCTATGGAGGTTGACTTTTTGAAGGACAGCATCAGCACCATCAGCATTCACCCGGCAATGAGCGCGGCACTAACTATCAGCGAGGAGCTGGCAGAGGAAAGCGACGACGATGACGACGGCCAGTAAGACCGCACCAGCTATATATTACACCGGAAAGGAGGTGAAATCAGATGACCACAGTATCAAATCGTGCGGTTGTATCGTTTCGTTCCAACTTGGATGAAATCGTTAGATTTACGATTCCCCGCGCATGTTTGAACAAAACCAGCGACTCCGCCAGAGCCTCAATGGAAGCCATGATAGCCGGCGGAGCCATAATCACCGGAAACGGCGTTCCCACAGCCATTCACGGTGCGAAGCTAGTAACCACCGAGCGCACACCAATCATTCAACCCGCCTAGCCCCACCATGAACTCCATCGCGCAAGGCGCGATGCCCGCAGCGAAGCGAGAGCGTAGGTCGGATTCATTCCGACCGGAGCGGCGGGGNTTGGCATGACTCCGGCAAAGCCGGTGCCGCGTAAGCGGCAGGCCGCCCGGCCAGCAAGTGAAGCTTGCGCGAGGGGGCAGAGCCCCATTATAACAGAAAGGAGGAATTAACTATGCCACCGGAAGAAAAAAGACTCATACTGCGCTATGACCCGGGTCAGTTTACATTTCGTCATTTTAATCATAATGCCAGTGACGAACAGCTTTACGAATTGGCTAATCTTCTGAATACTTTTCAGGAAGACGACCTGGCGCAGGTTGTAAAAACCCGCACTATATTTTTTGGCTAAATTCATGCTTACCCGTCGCGCAAAGCGCGCCCGCAGCGAAGCTTGAGCGAGGGGGCAGAGCCCCATTAAAATAGAAAGGAGGAAAATTTATGACACCACCCGTAACCACGCATTCATGTGTGTTGACCTTCAACACATCGCTGGATGGAACACGCTTGGTGCGCATTCCCGACCCGCGCGCTAATCTGACTGCATCCTGTGTAGTTTCCGGCGCAAGCGGTTTCCTGGCGGTCAATCCGTTTGACGAAACCGTAGGCACACTAACAAGCCTTAGAAGTGCCGACCTTGTTACCGAAACACGTTTCGTTTTAATCTAATACTGCTCTCAAACAAAAAGACCCGGAAGCGGTTGAATTATCGCTTTCGGGTCTTTTGCTTGTCCGCTAAATAGGTTACAATACATATCTGTTAAAATTTTCAAAAGGAGAGGTAACATGCAACCTATATTTGAGAAATTGGCAAAAATGCGCATTGTGCCTGTAATCGTAATAAACGACCCTTCGAAAGCCGTGGACTTGGCAAAAGCCCTGTGTGACGGCGGGCTTCCCTGTGCCGAGGTGACATTTCGCACAGCCGGGGCGGCCGAGGCGATTCGCGCAATGACTCAGGCATTCCCGGAAATGCTGGTGGGCGCGGGCACAATCCTTACAACCGAGCAGGCCGACAAAGCCATTGACGCAGGGGCAAAATTCCTTGTGTCCCCCGGGCTTAACCCCGAAATCGTGCGTTACGCGCAGTCCAAGGGAATTCCCATGCTACCCGGCATATGTACTCCCAGCGAATTGGAGCAGGGCCTCTCCCTTGGCCTTGAAATGCTAAAATTCTTCCCGGCGGAAGCGGCCGGCGGCATTCCTATGCTAAAATCCTTTGCCTCGCCCTATGGCGCGGTAAAATTTATGCCAACAGGCGGCCTCACGCCTTCAAATGTAAAGGATTACTTGGCCTTGAAAAATGTATTTGCTTGCGGCGGAAGCTGGATGGTAAAAGATGAGCTTATTGCCACCGGCGATTTTGCAAAAATTACGGAATTAACCAAAGAGGCCGTGGAACTGGCCGTATAACGAAAAACATAGGAGGGCTTCCGAATGGAGCAAGAGGAAAAAAAAGCGGGTTTATTCTCGCGGATTAAGCAGGGCCTGGCCAAGACCAGAGACAGCATTATGGGCGGGGTGGAGCAGGTTTTTAGCGCGTTCCGCACCGTGGATGAAGAGCTTTTTGAAGAGCTGGAAGAGGCTCTGATTATGGCGGACATGGGCGTGGAGACGACTATGTCCATTTTGGAGAACCTGCGGGCACGGGTGAAGCTGGCAAATGTAAAAGACGGCGATGTCGTAAAAACCATGCTGGCGGAGGAAATTTCCGCCGCCCTTACTGCGGACACCACGCCTTTTGAGCTTTCCACCCCGGCGGTGCTTTTGATTATCGGCGTAAACGGCGTGGGCAAAACCACCACCGTGGGCAAGCTTACGAAATGGTATAAATCAGAGGGAAAATCGGTGCTGGTGGCGGCGGCGGATACCTTCCGGGCGGCGGCCATCGACCAGCTTGGCGTATGGTGCGAACGCGCCGGGGTCACGATGATTCGTCAGGCAGAGAATTCCGACCCGGCGGCGGTTGTTTTCGACGCCACGGCATCGGCCAAGGCCC
>WQSB01000174.1 GCA_009788085.1 Defluviitaleaceae bacterium | reverse complement strand
AATGTCCATTTGTCCGTAAGCGGACGGATGCGGCGGGCTTCCGCTGTCTCGGCATTGCCGATACGCTCATTGCCGTACATTTCGGTATAAGCTTTCTCCATGGCGCGGGTTGCCGGGTGCTCCATGGGGATTACCCATGTGGGGAAATAGCTTTCTACGGGGTAAACAAGTCCCGTATAGGCCGGGCGGTCATAGGAATACATAGAAACCACTACGTCTCCGGCATATTTTTTCACGGCGGGAAGTGCGCGGATTTCCTCCAAGCAGCTTTCCCATGTTTCCCCGGCGGTCATGCGGCGGTCAAGGGACACGGAGCATGAATCCGCAACGGCACAGCGGCTGGGAGAGGTGAAAAATATTTCGCTTACGGTGATTGTGCCACGGCCAAGGAAACGGGCTTCCTCCCATTCGGGATTATGGTTTTCGCTCAACATTTTGACCAAACCTTTGATTTCGCCGGAAGCGTCGTTTTCATTCAACGAACGCACGTTTTGCAAAATATCCGCCATTTTGTAAATCGCGTTGTCGCCACGGTCCGGCGCGGAGCCATGGCATGAAATCCCTTTTACATCCACGCGAATTTCCATGCGCCCGCGCTGACCGCGATAAATTCCGCCGTCGGTGGGCTCTGTAATTACAACGAATTCAGGCTTTACCCCGCCCTCTTGAATAATGTACTGCCAGCAAACGCCGTCGCAGTCCTCTTCCTGAACGGTGGCGGTAACAAGAACGGTGTAGCGGTCATCCAGCAGGCCCAAATCCTTCATGATTTTCGCGCCGTACACCGCCGAGACGATGCCGCCAGCTTGGTCGGAAACACCGCGCCCGCCGATTTCATCATCGTTTTCATAACCCTCATATGGGTCGAAAGTCCAGTTGTCACGATTGCCCACGCCCACCGTGTCTATGTGACCGTCATAGGCAATCAGCGTCTTGCCCGTGCCCATGTACCCCAGCAAATTGCCCTGTGGGTCGATTTCCACCCGGTTAAAACCAAGGTCGCGCATTTCCTGTGCAACGCGGTCAACTTTTGCTTTCTCGTCGCAACTTTCCCCCGGGAATTTGGTCATATCCCGCAAAAGCTTGCTCATCGCCACTTTGTAACCCTCAGCGGCGGCCTTAATTTTCTCAAAATCCATAAAATCCTCCCTTTTAAATTTAGATGATTTGGTACAAGGTTTTTTTATGAAGGAAACGCCCCATCCCACACGATTCGGCGGTAGTTATCCGGGTCGGTGTCGCCCTCTGTGCTGAAGAGCAAAATGCGGGAGTCCTTATTAATGTTTGCGGCCTTTCGCAGCGCAATCATTTCCGGGCTTTGCCCTGCCAAAAGCTCTGTGAGGAAGCCCATTGACGATGCGCCTGACTCGCCGGAGATTACTTGTGGGTCGCCGCGCAAAGGTGCGCCAAGCATCCGCATACCCCGCGCCGCAATTTCATCAGGCATGGAGATATAATACCGGCTCTTGTTCTTTAAAATATCCCATGAAATTGGATTCGGCTCGCCGCAGGCAAGACCGGCCATGATAGTTGCCATGTCCCCGCCTACAGTTACGGGAACGCCGTCGCCCCGTTCCACGGAACGATAATGGCAATCGGCAGCATGGGGCTCCACCACAAAAGAAACCGGCGCGTCCTTGCCGTAAAAATTGGACACAAGCCCCTGTGCCGCGCCTGCAAAGGCCCCTACCCCCGCCTGAATCAGCATATGAGTGGGCTTGATTTTCATCGCGTCCAGTTGATGGCAGGCCTCCAACGCCATGACGGCATAACCTTGCATTATCCAGCCCGGGATGTCCGTATATCCTTCCCAGGCGGTGTCTTGCACAATCACGCCTTGGGGTGTTTTTTCCGCCAGCTCGGCGGTAAAACGTATGGTGTCGTCATAATTCTGCTCGGTGATATACCCCTCCGCGCCCTCGCGCTTGATGTTTTCAAGCTTAACCACGGGGCAGCCCTTTGGCATGTAAATCACGGATTTTTGGCCGATTTTCCGCGCCGCCCATGCAACCGCACGGCCATGATTGCCGTCCGTGGTGGCATAAAACGTAAAGTCGCCAAGCTGCTTGCGCATTTCCGGCGAAGTGATGGCCTGACAATCCAGCTCCCATACCGGGCGGCCTATAGTCTTGGCGATAAAGGATGCCAGCGCGAAGGTGCTTCCCAATGCCTTGAAGGAATTAAGCCCAAACCGATAGGACTCGTCTTTAATGTAAATGCCACCAACCCCAAGCTCGTTGGCCAAGTTATCCAAGGCCACCAAGGGGGTAATATCATATTCCGGAAAGCTTTTGTGGAAGTTCTGCACTTTTTCAATTGTAGCCATGTCCATCAAAGCAAGGCTTTCTGAGCAGTCGGATACAGGGATAGTGTTTTCTACCCATTTAACAGTCATTTTCATCTTCCTTTGATTTTTGCAACAGCCGGATTAATGCCTCTTGATTTTTCAGGACTCTACTCAAACCGACAAAAACTCCGCCCCCGATAAAAGCCATTACACTTATAATTCTAAGAATCACATCGTCCCAAAGATTTAAGCGAATGATTTGAGAAATATAATAGCCCGAAAGACCAATCAAAATCAGCCCTGTAACAAAAAGAGAGTATGAAATAATTTTGTTCATGAATTAAAGGCTCTTCAGCAGGCCTGTTTCTTCATTAAATGCGTTAATCAGAGCGTTCACCTGCTCTGTTTGCTGCTGAACCGCTTCAAAGGTTTTTTCGGGGGCGTACCACAGGTCATTAAGTTCGTCCGCTTCGCGCCCCTGCTGCTCAACCCATGTGTAGTATTTCAAATTATGAACCCGCTTGCGCTCGGCGTAGGTCAGCTCAATCAGATTATCCGTGCGGATTTTCTCCAGGCTGGCGCGATAGTCCGCCGCCGCTTCCGTTGGGTTGTATTCGCCGTCTTCCACGCGCATTTCTTCCAGCCGGGACATGTACATCTCTACGGAATCCGTAAGAATGGTTGCCACAACGTCTTTTTCAGTCAGTTCATAGTATTTGGCCAGTTTAATCGCACCAAGCATGTTGGCGATGCCGGAAATTCCCATGAGGGAAAGGTCTTCAATTTCACCGTCTGTTAGGCCGATTTCATTTTTCAAATATTCTTTTCCGGCCGGTTCATTAAACAGGCGCAACAATGCCATGGCGTCGTTGTCATCAATGGCGATGCCCATGTCGGTGTTTCTTACATTGTGAACCCATGGGATATGCTTGTCGCCGATGCCCTCAATGCGATGGTCGCCAAAGCCGTTGTTTAAAACGGTGGGGCATTGCAAAGCTTCACATACGGCGATTTTGCTATATGGGTATTTTTGTTTTAAGTAATCGCCGCTGGCCATTGTTCCGCCGGAGCCGGAGGACAGGCACAATGCCGCAAACCGGCCGTTTTCGCCCTTGATGCTTTCAAAGGCTTCTTCGATTGCATAACCTGTTACATTATAATGCCACATATAATTGCCCATCTCTTCGAACTGGTTGAAAATCACACAGTCCTTGCGAGTGGCACGGATTTCGTTTGTTTTATCAAAAATTTCCTTTACATTGCTTTCTGTACCGGGGGTGGCTATGACCTCGCCGGCGATTTCATTTAGCCAGTCAAAACGCTCACGGCTCATGCCCTCGGGCAGAATGGCCACGGATTCGCAGGCCAGCAGCTTCGAGTTAAACGCGCCACCTCTGCAATAATTTCCCGTAGAGGGCCAGACAGCCTTTTGCGAGGAGGTGTCAAATTGCCCCGTCACAAGCCGGGGAACCAAGCACCCAAAGGACGCGCCCACTTTATGGCATCCCGTTGGGAAATATTTGCCAATCATACAAATAATCCGCGCCTTAACCCCCGTAAGCTTAGACGGCAGCTCAATAAAATTCGGCTTGCCGTACAGACCGCCTTTTAGTGTGCGTTCGTTTTTCCAAGTAATCCGAAAAAGATTCAGCGGGTTAATATCCCACAGCCCGATACCGCGAAGCTTTTCCTTAACCTTCTCGGGCACATTTTGCGCCGGGTCGCGCATTTGTGCAAAGTTTGGAATTATAACCCCGTTTTCCTTTGCCTTTTGGATATTCCGTTCCAGATTTTTGCTTGCAATTGATAAATCTATCAATTTAAGCACCTTCCCTCCAGCATATTTTAAGTAAGTATTACACAGAAATTAGAATGGGTCAAATTCAATAGTAAGCGTCAAATGAGCCCCCCTCCGTGCAGACCCGGGTTCATTTGACGCTTATAGTTTTTCCATCCCTGTATTTTACTATAGTTGAAAATTAATTTCCGTGCTTTATCTTTTTTAAGTATAAAAAAGCAGCTTCTATGCCGCTGAATCATTCATTTCAACATCTGAAACCACGTGGATACGTGCCAGCACGGGGCCACGGTTGTACATGGTTTATGATGCCTTGATAGCGGCATAAATAATAAGCCGGCGTAAGTTTTTTTGCACCAGTAATCAACAAGCCAAAAAGCGTTTTCGTCATCTGATACGGTCTTTGTTGTTAGCAAATTTGCCTTTCTTTCCGCAGACACTTTTGTTTTTGAGTCCTTAAAACTCATATTATGGATTATCTCATTTGTGCCGGCAAAAACGTCGGCGGCATATTTTTTAAGATGGGCTATGTCTAGCATTTTGCTAAACTCAATTAAGTCATCACGCTTTATTTCATTGCCCGTAGTAATGACAGGAAAATTCAAAAGATAATCACTGGAAAAAAACAACTGTGTTTTTCCTTCAATCAAAGTGTTTGTTACAATATCTTCAATTCGCACAAGATGATAAATGTAATACGCAATCGTTTTACTTCTGGCTATGGGCATTTTGCAGAAATCATCCTTACTGCAAGCAGAAAATATATGGTCATAAAATTAAAGATAATTCTGCTCTAAGGGCCAGTAAATTTTGCTTGCCCAGCTCAAAAGAGTCGTTTTTCTTTATGTTCATTTGGAACAGCTTGAAAATTTCAGACTGCTCTTGTTGTGTCTTCATACCAGTCCCCTTCTTACCATTTCCTGAACGGCAAAGGATGCCACATCTTCGGAGTATTTGCCCACACCAAAGCCTGCGTCATAGCCCAGCTCCTTGGCCAGCTCGTGGGTGATGCGTGGGCCTCCGCAGACTAGGATTACTTTATCACGCATGTTTTCCGCTTCCAGCAGTTCCACCAGCTCGGTCAGGTTGGTAATGTGAATATCCTTTGCGGTGACGGTTTGGCTTACTAAAAGCACGTCGGCATTTAATTCTTTTGCCTTTTTGATAAATTCTTCGTTGGGGACTTGACTGCCCAGATTATGGGCCTCCACCATTTCATAACGCTCCAGGCCATAATGTCCCGCAAAGCCCTTCATATTCATGATGGCGTCGATGCCTACGGTGTGGGCGTCGGTTCCAGTGGACGCCCCGATGAAAACTACTTTGCGCTTGATGTTTTCGCGAATGTAATCAGACACGCACTTCATGTCCATAACGTCGCCCGCGACGGTTTGCACGGTTATGGAGTCATAGTCTATGCTGTGAATTACGCTGCCGTAAACTACATAGAAAGTAAAACCCGTGTCCAGCGCGGCTTTGTGAGCTATATTCGGGTCGGGGATGCCCATTTTCTTTGCCAGAATTTTTGCGGCTTCCGTGCCCTTGTCGTCATTTTTTACCGGCAGGGTAAAGGAAATTTGCACCTTGCCGTCATTAATCGTGTCGCCATATGGGGTTATGTTCATTGTGATTCCCCCCTCATCTAAATGGGGG
>WQSB01000173.1 GCA_009788085.1 Defluviitaleaceae bacterium | reverse complement strand
CATTTTTCGCTTAATATAGACAATTCCATCGAGAATGGGTTCAGTCATCGCGCAAAAACACCGCCGACGCAGTCGCGGCTTGCGCTCGACTTCACCGTTCTCGATTGAAATTGCTATAATATAGTAGGAAACTATACCGTGCAGAAACATCACCGCCACACCCAGAAGCCATATATGCGCGGCGATTTCATACCACGAGGGGAGGCTTCCCTCTCCGTAAAGCAGGGCGGAATCCATTGCCTCGCCATGTGTGATTGACGCCGGAACGAACCCGGGCGAGGCACTGGATGTAATCGGCTGCGCGGCGAACGGGATAATACTCCACACGCTTTCGATGGAAAACGGTACAATCAGCCGAACCGCCACAATTACCCACAGGCAATACGACACGATTTTGGGGGCCTTTTTAAGCATCAATGAAACATAGAAAAAACGGCAGTAATTTCCAGTTTTAAGGATAGGCTCTCGCCGTCTTTGTCCTTATTTTACTGGATTTTACGCCGTCGCTCCCGGAAGCGCGGCGGCATAAACTTTCAAATCCTTTTTGTTTTACACAAGGGTAGTTGGATGATTATTCGCAACCAACATTTGTTTAATCTCAACTTGGTTTGCATATATTAAACCTAGCAATTGAAACATACGGCGAAAATTATCTTGTTGAGCTTCTTGTGGCGTTAATTCGCGAAAATCATCTGTTGTAAGTTCCATAATTTCGTTATCACTCATATTTCTCATAAAATACCTCCTATTTAATCAGCTTTTCAAATGTCTTGCGTAGTTTCATTGCGTGGAATATTATGGTTATGCCATTATGGTTTGCTAATAACTCTATCAATCTGCCTTTGGTGTCCATCCCAATGTACAAATACTTGCTTTCTTCTCTTTCAAGTATCATGCTCTTAATTGGAAAACGATAACAGTTGATAATGTCATCGTATGTACACCCATGTTTATACGCCGATTGCTTAACCTCTATTTCATACATATGGTATCTCCACTCTCTCCGTTCATATTACATAGTTCCTTTCAAAAGTATAGAGTAACCTGTCCAAAAACTCAATCCTAAAAATGGCAAGGGCTTCACCTCTGCCATTCCCGGCACTCAATAAAGGTATCGGCGGCGTTTATATCAGGCTCATGTTCAAAACCGTCAGAAACAAATTACTCATCTTCGCCACCGCTTTCATGTTCCTTTATTAATTGCGTCAGCTCTTCGACTTGTTGCGGTGTCAGCTTTTTCCCGCCGAAAAACGATGCGATAAATTGCGGCAGGCTTCCGCCAAAGATGTCCTCCACATAGTTGCGGCTTTGCCGTGCGCGCAGCTCGGCCTGGGTAAGGACTATTGACACATTGGCATTTTCATTCCGAAAGACGCCCTTTTCGCACAGCTTGCGCAAAATCGTATATGTCGTGGACTTCTTCCAATCCAGTTCCCGCTCGGCAAGGGACACCAGCTCCGGCGACGTCATTGGGGCTTCCTTCCATATTAATATGGCCAGCTTTTCCTCTGCGGATGTTAAGTTCATATGCCACCTCTCAAGTCCAGTTTAAAACGTTTAAACCAAATTGTCAAGTAGAAAAACTTATGGCACAATGCTATTACCCCGCGCCTAAATAGTAAGAATTTCTGATGGATGGCGGGAGTGAGTAAGCGCGCCTAGCGAAGGCGCGTGATTAGTACGCCGGACGAGGGCAAGTGCCACCGCACGGCTTGGTACAAGACGGGCACAGGCACTGCCCAAGCCGGCGGAATCATTACGTGTCAAGCGTTAGCGCGTCACACTCCCACCATCCATCAGAAATTCTTACTATTTAGGCGCGGGGTAATATCAACTTCGTTTTGGAGGTCATAATGGAGTGGCGAATCAAGCTGGATATTTTTCTGTCTGATTTTGAGCATATGAAGGACGTCGTCGGGGTGATGGTGTGCGGTAGCTATATAACCGGGAATCCCGGTAAGCATTCCGATTTGGATGTCCATATAATTCTCGATAACAATGTGAAGTACAGAGAGCGCGGCAATCGTGTTATTGACGGGCTGGTAATCGAATACTTTGCCAACCCGCCATATCAGATATTGCGATACTTTGACGAGGATTTGACGGATAAATCCCTTATGTCGCAAGTGCAGTTTGCCACGGGTGAAATTATTATGGATGAAGTGGGCGAAGTCGCGGCCTTGAAGGAAAAGGCCATCGCCATGATAGATGATTTTTATGTAAATCCGCCCGATGCGTCCGTGTCGGAGTTGGCAAAATACTTCATGTGGGACATGTTGGACGATTTGCAGGATGCCCACGAAACCAACAGAGCCGACTTCGATTTTTTGTATTTTACGGCCCTGGATTCGTTGCTGCGGGAATATACGTCTGCCATAAATCGCCCGTACAACCGCAAGGCCATACTCGGAAATATCCAAGACGCCCATGTACGCGAAAAGTATCTTTTGCGGGAGCTTCCCGATGAAACTATAAGCCGCTTAATTTCCGGGGCGATTACCGCCACCGGCAAAAACGAGAAAGTCAATATCTATCAGCAACTCACAAATGCAATATGGGATAAATTCGGCGGGTTTAACATTGATGGATTTAGATTAAAAGGAGGGCTTAATGATTTGTGAACATTTTGGGCGTTGCGGCGGTTGCGCATATTTGGATATTTCATACGAAGATGAGCTGACTTTGAAAAAAAACGCTTTGGTAGAATGCTTGGGGGAGTACGGTTTTTTGGTAAAATCCCTAAAGCCCTCACCGCTGCCGGTGGGCTACCGCAATAAAATGGAGCTGGCCTTTGGCGACGAAAGCAAGGACGGACGGCTCGCGCTGGGAATGCGCAAGAAGCGCAGCTACTACGAGGTGGCCACGCCGCTGGATTGCGTTCTTATTCCCGATGATTTTAAAAAAATTATCGAATATGTACTGGAATATTTCCGTGAGGCCGGCGAAGCGTTTTTTCATCGGAAGCGGCATATCGGTGCGCTGCGGCATTTAGTGCTTCGTCACGGAGCGTTTACGGGGGAAATTCTGATAAATCTGTCGGCCACGTCAGCGTTGCAAGCCCCCCTTGAGCCTTTTGTACAGGGGCTTACTTCGCTTCCCCTAGCCGGGAAAATCGTGGGCATTTTGCACAGCGTAAATGACGGAGTTGCCGATGCGGTCAAAAATGAAAATGTCCGGCTTCTGTGGGGACGGGACTATTTTTACGAAGAGATTTGCGGGCTTCGCTTCAAAGTGGCCGCCCATGCTTTCTTCCAAACGAATTCATCAGCGGCGGAAGTGCTATACGAAATTGTAAAGGATTACGCGGCGGAAGGAAATTTTAATCCTAAGCGACTGTCAATCATCGACGAAAGTGGTTTTCTCTCGGCGATTAGTGACCCAGAGCGTAGGATAAAATTTCCTTCCGCTGCGAACTCAACCGCCTATGACCTCTACTGCGGCACGGGCACAATCGCGCAGATTATCGCGCCGCTGTTTGAGCGGGTAGTGGGAATCGAACTGGTGGAGGACGCCATTCTTTCCGCTAAGGACAATGCAAAACTCAACTTCATCACCAATTGCGAATTTCACGCCGGTGACGTTTTTGACGTTTTGAGAAATCTGCCCGGCACCCGTCCGGGCGTTATAGTCGTAGACCCGCCCCGTGACGGCCTCCACCCTAAAGCCCTGTCGCAAATCTCTGCTCTCGCCTCGCCTCGCCTGATTTACGTGGCCTGCAAGCCCTCCTCCCTTGCCCGGGATTTGGTTCTGCTGGCCAAGGCCGGGTACACTCCCGTCAAAATCGATGCGGTGGATATGTTTCCGCGCACGCCCCATGTGGAGTGCTGTGCGTTGCTACGTCTAGCCGATACCTAGAAATCCTTGAGTTTAAGCACTTTGTTAAGCATAATGTCTTTAACGGAGCGGGTGAAAAATCACGAAATAAGGTGCTGAAAAAGTACATCACCGTAAAGGTCGTAATTGATATGGAGTGTGGGGACACAACAGAATAAAAAGTAGCGTTATCGAATAAGCCGAGAGCATAAAAACTTTCGGCTTTTTTCATTCCCCAAAAAAGGCGCGGCAACATGAGCATAAAAAAGCAGTTAAACCAACCAAGCCAACGCAAGCCCATCACAGGACACGGCTACATGGACGATATGCGTTTCGCTAAAGACACACGGCACATGATTGTATTTGACGTACTCACATGGGATAAATAAAAATATGATTTCAAGAAGCAGATTATGGGTTTCTTCAGGTTATTATAATGAAGATGAAATACTTATTAAACGTCCAGACAACTTAGACAAAAAATATTCATTACTTATGCGATATGTAAAAAATAGCACCATACACAGAAACGTCAATAAAGTATCCTAATGGTCATATATCTCGCTCAAAAGAATATATAATCCCTTATTTATTGAATTTAATGGAGCAACTGATTTAGATTACTTTAATTGAGGGTATAACAAAATCGGACATATACGCAAGGGCGCGGTAGCTGTCATTACTGACGGTTGCCACGCCCCTTTTTTATGAATGTACCTTTTGCCTAAACTCAATATGAAGCGTTTTACCCATGCCGTTTGCAATCTGTTGTAGGGTAGCTATGGTTGGGCTACTGTTGCCGTTCTCTATGCGGCTTATGTTTGATTGTCTAATTCCCGTCCTTTTTGATAATTCCGCTTGTGTTAAATTCAATTCCATACGGGCGGCGATAATCGCCTTGATATATTCACGCTCCGGGGCTTGCCGTTCCCATTCGGTGGCAAAATCAGGGTCTTTTAACTGCTCGTCTAAATATGTTTTGTAATCATTCATTTTTTATTTCTCACCTCATAATCCGCTTTATATTTCTTGGCAAGGGCAATTTCACTTGTCGGCGTTTTCTGTGTCTTTTTAACAAACCCATTCGTAAGAATAATTTTATTATCCACAACGAAAAAATAGAATATCTGCGTTATGTCACTTGCAAATTTGATTCTCAATTCAAATAAGCCGTTGTCTATTGCTTTTGAGTATGGCTCTCATAAGCTGTTGCCAAATTCCGCAAGTATGTCAATACTCCCCAATGCCTTAACACGCATTTTCTTGTCGAGGCTATCAAGGAAAATTTTTACGGGCTTATCCCCGTTTGGTAGTTTGTAATATTCCACATCAAACATATCATATCCCCTTACATAAATAATATTCCTTTTTTGATATATTGTCAACAATGCGTAATTGCGAAGTAATTATCGCAACGCGCAATCGTTTACGATTGTCGCAATTATAACTCCGCACCCCGTAGATATTGGCACGGCGAAGTAAAAGCCGCAAACCCACTAACGGAAAGCGCGATATGTATAGTCGTAAGTATGCTTTTAGTTCAATGCTTGAATAGGGTAAGAAGTTTGGCCCCATGTGGAGTGCTGTGCGTTGCTACGTCTAGCCGATACCTAGAAATCCTTGAGTTTAAGCATTTTGTTAAGCATAATGTCTTTAACGGAGCGGGTGAAAAATCACGAAATAAGGTGCTGAAAAAGTACATCACCGTAAAGGTCGTAATTGATATACACGCGCATATTTACCGCAAGGCGCATATCATATACAATGGGTTTTATAGACGTTTCCGTTGAAAATGGGCTCAGTCATCGCGTAAAAACGCCGAAGTCGCGGCACGCAGGGCAACAGCATTTACTTTGGGCCCGGGGGCCGGCGGTGCGGGGCTTGGGTTCCGTTCGCTTAAGGCTACGGCTTTGGACGGCTGGTAAGGCGGGAAAAAACGGCATTTCCTTAACGGCTTC
>WQSB01000172.1 GCA_009788085.1 Defluviitaleaceae bacterium | reverse complement strand
TACAGGCGGGGGTTTTGCAGTCCAGAATCCGAAGCGGGTTTTTATCGAAACGCTGGCGGCACAGCCCGCACAGGGAGTCCATCCGCGCCTCCAGAAACGCTTTCAAATTGGCGTGATAAACCTTGCGGCAATCCGGGCAGCCAATACTGTTGATGTGAAGCGCGACGTCCCTCACCTTCAGCGCGGAAAGCAGCTCCCACCCCAAGGAGATAACCTCGGCCTCGGTGGCCGGGGTGGCCGCCCCAAAGACCTCCACGCCAAATTGCCAGTGCTGGCGATACCGCCCCGCCTGCGGATTTTCATAGCGAAAATTCGGCCCGATGTACCAAAGCCGCGTCGGCTGGGGCTTGCTGTGCATTCCTCGCTCCACATAGGCGCGGGCGACGCCGGCGGTCAACTCCGGCCGCAGCGACAAGCTCCGGCCGCCCTTGTCGTCAAAGGTATACATTTCTTTTTGTACAATGTCGGTGGTGTCGCCCACCCCCCGCAAAAAAAGCTCCGTAGACTCAAAAATAGGCGTGCGGATTTCCTCAAATCCAAAGGCATCAGTTATCCCACGAATCTTCTCCTCTATGTGCCGCCAGATTTTCATTTCCTCTCCGTATACGTCCCGTGTTCCTTTAGGTGCCTGAATCATGACAATTTCTCCGTTCTATATAAATCTCCGGGTTTTTCGCGTTGAATTCCCGGGTTATTTTGTCCCCTTCCAAATGGGGTTTACGGCCACAAGCCCCCGTCGCTTCGCTGGGCAAAGCCCTGCTTCGCTCAACGAACTTACTGACCGCGCCCGCGCCGATGCCCAAAATCGTTTGAACCTCGGCCATCATGCCTATGTTGTAGCTGCATTCGTGGCCGGGCAGGCTGTAGCCCACATTCTCGAAGAGGCCGACCATGTTTTTCTGGCGGTATAAATAGTATGGAGAAAGACCCATTTCTGCGCAGGCCTTTGACGCAGTCCGAAGCATGGCCTCGACATTTACTGCCTCATCCCGGCTTTGACCCGGAGTTTTTTGCGAGTCATGTTCAAGACGGATAAGCTCGTTCAGCCGGGAAGCTCGCTTTACCGCCAGTGTATGAACGGTGATGTTCTCGGGTGAAAGCCTTGCCAATTCCTCCATGGTGCGGCGCGTGTCGTCGGGGGTCTCACCGGGAAGTCCCACGATTAAATCCGTATTGATGCAGGCAAAACCCGCATTCCGCGTCATTTCAAAGGCGGCGAAAAAGTCTGCCGCCGTGTGCCCTCGCCCGATGGCCGCAAGCGTGTGGTCATTAAGGGTTTGGGGATTTACTGCGATGCGGTTCACCCCATAGCGGCGCATAAGGGCCAGCTTCCCCGGGGTCAAGGTATCCGGGCGTCCGGCCTCCACGGTGTATTCTATCGAAAGCGGCAGGGGGAGAGCGTTGTTAAGATTCTCTAAGCACGCCCTGTCTTCCGCTGGTGGCGCGGAAAACCGCCGCGCCAATGCGCTACGGGGGCTTTGCAATCGCTCGCTTGCTTCTGCGATATTAAAGGCCTCGCCCACGGCTTCCAGCACCTTTTCCAGCAAAACCTCGGATAAAACCGTCGGTGTGCCCCCGCCTATATATATTGAAGAAATTGCTGCGCCCATTGCCCGGGCCTGCCGGGCCTTTTCAAAGCATTCCCCAGCCAAGGCGTCGCAATACCGCCGCTGCAAATCCGTGTCGGCGGGCTTGTGGGAGGTGTTAAACGAGCAATATACGCACCGCGTCGGGCAAAAAGGAATACTTACATATAAGCCGATTGTGCCGGGGGGTGGGGTCAGCCTATTCTCCGCGTGAGCCACGGCCAGTGCCAACCGCGCCTTTTCTTTGTGGCAGCAGATTACCTCCGTCAAAGTTTTTGTAATATCCTCGCCGGAATGCCCCGCCTCCAGCCATTCCCTCACCAGCTTAGACGGGCGGATTCCCGTCAACGCACCCCATGGGGTATACGCTCCCACGGCTTTCTGCAAGGCGTGGTACAAAGCCAGCATAATAACACGGCGTTCGGTAAGATATTTGCCGGGTTTTATATCGTCACAACAAAAAGGCCACTTATGCCCTGCGACAAACTCGCCGTCCTTATAAACGGACGCATAAGCAGCTTCCTCTTCGAGCCATGATTCAATAGTGTATCCGGCCTCAAGATACGTATGTGGCCTGTACTGCACTTTCACGGCGTTAAACCTCTCACCCGGAAAAAATACCTGAGCAACGGTTTGCACTTCATTTACATGCTTATGACCAATCAGCACACATTGCATAAATCACTTCACCCCTACGCATTAACCCTTGTAACCTCGTGGGCACCGGTTTCGTTTTTGAGGCGGATGGTGAGGCGGTCAAGCTGTTCGCCGTCGGACAGCTCGATTCCCATGCTTAAAATTGCGTCGGACTGCACGGTGCGGGCGTTGAGGGTTTTCACCTTTACCCGCTCCTCGGAAAGTACACGGGAGATATCGGCAATCAGGCCGTCGCGGTCGGTGCAAAGGATTCGCAGGTCGGTGTGATAGGTATGGCCGGATTTTTCCGGGACATGCCAATGGGCGTCGATGAGGCGGCGGCGGTCGAATTCGTCCATGTGCATGACATTAACACAGTCGGTGCGATGAACGGTGAGACCGCGCCCGCGGGTGACAAAGCCGGTGATTTCGTCGCCGGGAAGAGGGCCGCAGCACTTGCCAAAACGCACGGCGGTGTCTCCTATGCCCTTTATCACGATGCCGCTGGTTTGCTTACGGTTTTCATTTTTGCCGCCCGATTCAATAAGATTTTGAATAAGCTCCTCGTCGCTTGGCGGCGGCTGGACTTTTTCGTACTCCCGGTACAAATGGTTGATTACCAGCTTTTCCTTAAGGCCTCCCACGCCCACCATTACATACAGCGTGTCCAAGTTTTTGCAGTTAAAGCGGTTTAGCACATCTGCTTCGCGGTCATCCTCAAGCAAAATATCCAGTGAAACCAGCAGCTCCTTAGCGGCAATTTCCAAGGCCTCGCGGCCTTTTTTAATATTTTCCTCGCGGCTTTCCTTGTTAAACCATTGGGTAATTTTAGACCGGGCCGAGGTGGTCTTTACCATTTTAAGCCAGTCACGGCTGGGGCCCTTGGTGTTTTGACTGGTGAGAACCTCCACCCTGTCTCCGGTGGAGAGAACATAGTCGATGGGGACGATTTTGCCGTTCACCCGCGCACCCATCATGCGGTTGCCCACGGCGGAGTGAACCGCGTAGGCAAAGTCGATTACACAGGCACCGTTCACAAGGGAAACTACCTGACCCGCCGGCGTGAAGCAATAAACATGCTCCTGAAACGCGCTTAGGTCCATCTTCAGCGCGTCGATAAACTCCTCGTTGTCGGAAACCTCCCGCTGCCAGTCCATTATTTCTTGCAGCCAGCGGTCCTTTGCCGCCTTGCCGCTTTCCTTGTACTTCCAGTGCGCCGCTATGCCAAACTCCGCAACCGCGTGCATTTCATAGGTGCGAATCTGCACCTCAAAGGGCTCGCCGGGGCCCACCAGCGTGGTGTGCAGGGACTGATAGCCGTTGGGTTTTCTCATGCCGATATAGTCCTTAAACCGTCCGGGCACCGGGGTGTACATTTCGTGGAGGCGGCCCAATACCTCATAACATTCGCCCACTTCCCCCACAAGCACACGCACGGCATATAAATCAAAAATCTGCTCCAAGGTTTTGCCCTGGCTTTTCATTTTTTTGTAAATGCTATAGAACCGCTTGGGGCGGCCCTCCACCCGGGCATTGATGCCGTCGGCCTTAAGACGGCGGCGTATTTCAACCATTATTTGCTCCACAAGCTCTTGCCGCTCGGCTTGTTTGATTTCAACTTTTTTGGCCAGCTCGTCGTAGAATAAACGGTCGGTGTATTTGAAGCCCAGGTCTTCCAGCTCGTATCTCAGCTTTGCGATACCCAGCCGGTGCGCCAGCGGCGCGTAGATGTCCAAGGTTTCGCGGGCCGTGGCCTGACGCTTGTCCTCCGGCCGCACCCCAAGAGTACGCATATTGTGCAGCCTGTCGGCAATCTTCACCAGCAGAACCCGCACGTCCTGGGACATATGAAAAAACATTTTACGATAATTTTCGGCTTGGGCGTCGGTTTTGGATACATAGGCCACTTTTTCAATTTTTGTCACGCCGTCCACGATTAACGCCACTTCTTCCCCAAATCGCTCGGCCAGAGCCTCCAATGCGATATCCGTATCCTCCACCACATCATGCAAAATGCCCGCGATAATCGACTCCATATCCGTCCGGATTTCCGCCAGAATAGTAGCCACCTTCAGCGGGTGCAAAATATAGGGCTCACCGGATTGGCGAAGCTGCCCCTCATGGGCCTTCCGCGCCAGATTATACGCGCTTTCTACCAAGTCAAGAGGTGTGCCCGGGCGGTACGTTTTTATTTCAGCTATAAGCTTCTTGTATGCTTCGGCTATGATGTCAATATTGGCGTCCACGCGCTCAGCCTCCTTTTTAACGGAATCTCTATAGGGAAAGTTTGTGAAGTATAATACAAAATAGGCGGAAAATAAAGCCCTTAGCCGGAGAATCTTTGTTTAAGGGATTTGCAAATTCAGCAAAAACGAATTGCCCATTCAGAGACATTTTTTTAACAAATAACACGCTACGAAGATTAGTTTGACATGCATAAACTGTGACAATAAACTCAAGCTGTGTTTGAACTTTACTAAAATGAGAGCCCGACATATACCGCATTTTTATCATCTTGGCTTACGCCAAGATATCGCCGAGTCACATCAAAAGATGTGTGGTTATAAATTTCCATGATTACAGCTGGAGAAACACCATCCTTCCAAGCGTGATATCCGAATGTTTTACGGAGCGATTGACATGATACCCGTTGAGAAAAATTAAGGGCTTCTGCTGCCGCACGAATTAGGCGATATGCCTGAATACGGCTAATGTCCTTTCCTGTTTGGCTGTTAAGAATAAGAGGCTTGCCCTGCTTGGCACTTGGTAGATATGCCTCCAAAGCAGCTATAACATGTTTATTTAGCGCGACAAGTTTACTCTTTTTAGTTTTCTTTTCCGTGACGGTGATGGTTTTGCGTACACGGTTGTTTTCAAAATCGTACACATCATCCGTGGAAATAGCCAAAATATCGCTGATTCGTAACGCAGTATAAATACACAGCGTTGTCAGCACGTAGTTGCGAACTTGTCCCAAACTCCGATAATAGGCAATAAACATGCGAACTTGCTTTCTGCAACGAATAGGTTCAGTTAAATGACATTAGGTTATACCCCCTTATAATGTGAATGCTCTCGTCCATGTAACATACTCTTTATTGTGTTACATGGCATGGAGTGTAGTCGCTAAGGCTTTCGCCAAAGTCTTTCATAAGCAGTGTAGCAAGAAGGAGGGAAAGGACAATCACCATGAAGAAAAAAACGCACAGTACAGCGCACGATTGCGGAACGCAAGCGACCCTGTTTATAATCGCATTAACAACCTCTACCCTTACATACGAGAGCGTGACACAGCAACGGACGAAGTAACGGCAGTCATTTCCGCTTATCAAGAAGTCTACATGGAAATCGGCATGAAAGCGGGGGCAAGATTGCTTTATCAGCTTATGGTTGAGGACGAAAAGCAACCCGCAAAAAGCGCAAAATAAAACTGCATATCGAGCAACGCATAACCCCTCTTTTCGCCTGTTGGTAGAGGGGTTATTTTTTGCAAATCAAACAGACCCAACACCCCGACCCGCCGATTGCATCGGCGGGGTTTACCTTTTNAAAA
>WQSB01000171.1 GCA_009788085.1 Defluviitaleaceae bacterium | reverse complement strand
GCGGCGGGTTTGTCTTCTCAGAGACCTATTCGGAAGAAGCTTTGAGGAAAAACGACTTGTTTGCTCTGGATAGCGGTTCGGTTGTCCGCAGTAGATTTAAAGGCGGGGTGTACGATGTGTCACATCATGGTTCGCACCCGGTATACCGCTATGCCAAGCCTATGCTTTTGGGGGTAAAACTGTGAATAATCATTTAAAGCAGTATAGAATGACTCTGAAAACTATGTCGCCGATACATATAGGTTCGGGGGAAACAATAGGCAAGAGAGAGTATATTTACGACAAGCGTGAGCAAAATGTGTATTTCCCCGATTTGCATAAAATAATAAATGCACTAAAAAAGCACTCTCTGCTTGGCGAGTATGAGAAGTTCTTGCTTGGCAAACCGGGGGACTTGTTCCGTTTTCTGACAGACAATCGTGTCAACTGGAAAACTTGGTGTGATAAGCCGATTTCGGTGCGCGGCGTAGCGGACGAGCAGTTTAACCAAATAAGCACTTTTGTCAAAGACCCATATGGGTATCCATATGTGCCCGGCAGCAGTCTCAAGGGGGCGTTTCGCACTATTGCATTGTGCCATGAAGCTCGTCGCAGGCGGCTGGATCCCAGGTTGCCGGAGCCAAGAACGATGAGGAAAAACCCAAGGGAAGCAAAGGACATTGAAGCAAGTCTGCTAAACATTTTGGAACGAAACGAAAAAAAGAAAAGCAACGCCGTAAATGACATTATGGCTGCGTATCGCTTCAGTGACAGTAAACCAATCTCTCGTGACGCTCTCGCCATCTGCCGTAAAATCGACTGCCCGACAGCCGGTAAAAACCGTGACCCTAAATCATTACCTACATTTCGTGAGTGCATAATACCCGGAACGTTGATTACTCTGACGCTGACTATCGACACCGCGTTGCTGCGTGGGAAAAGGCAATTGCCGGACTTCTTAGAATTGCTAGCCGATTTCAACGCGGCTTACTATGAAGGATTTCAAAAGTTTTTCCCTCAAACGGAGCCTAATAGCTCAAATACAATCTATTTGGGAGGCGGGACAGGTTTTTTAACAAAAACCATGCTGTTAGGGCTCCCAAGCGGCAAACGGCTGAATTTCACGGCGGGGTATCTGGACAAGACTTTTCGTAAGCATAAGCATCACGAGGACATAAGGCTTGGTGTTTCACCGCACACATTAAAACTGACAGAGTATTACGGCAACCTGTATGAAATGGGGATGTGCGAAGTGGATATTAAGGAGGTGTAAAATAAACCTTACGTTTCCCCGAAAGGGGACGAAAACGGTCACGAATGCGCATTAGCTGTCTTGATATGGATTGAAAATAACGGTTCCCCGAAAGGGGACGAAAACCTGTCTCGTCAGTACCGGGCGGCTATCCGGTGGAATTAAAATAACGGTTCCCCGAAAGGGGACGGAAACCCTTGTAGTTTCGCCTGTGTCTTCATTTTTCTTTATTGAAAATAACGGTTCCCCGAAAGGGGACGAAAACAATGCTGCTGTTACCATTACAGCGGATTCATTTCATTGAAAATAACGGCTCCCCGAAAGGGGACGGAAATGCTGGGAACAGTTGTAGGGAACGCGCCCCTGCGCGTTCCGATATTACAGGAAACAGCGATTATTGCACTGATTGGTCAGCGCCTCGCCCCTGCGCGTTCCGACAGTACAGCTATCCGAATACGGCAATTATGTAAAATGCCGTATTCAGCAAATCGATCAGACATACCCCAATGTTTCCGTACCAAAATACATAGTAATGCCAAATCATATTCATCTACTGATTCATAAAACGCTGGACATACGTATTACTACGTGTTACAATATGTTCGAGGGGTGGGGCAATGACAGCAAAAGAACTAAAGCGAAAGCTAATAGCTTCAGGATGGAAAATAGAGCAAGGCGGCAGACATGAAATGGCTACACATCCGGAAAAACCCGGACTCAAAGTTCCAATCCACCGACACACTGGCGACATCCCCACAGGAACCCTGAACAGAATCCTAAAGGACACGGGGCTAAAATAAGCCCAACATATATGTGCAAATCAATTTGCGGAGGCTGATTCACATGAAATACGCATATCCTGTAATACTATATTCCGACGATGATAAAATAGGAGTGACCGTTCCGGATTTGCCGGGCTGTCACACTTACGGGGAAGATAAAGCTGACGCACTGTTGGCGGCAAAGGACGCGATTGAAATGTGGCTTTGGGATGCAGAAAACAAAGCGGAGGAGATCCCGATTGCATCAGAATCAATCGACATTGCAGACGGTCAAACGTTGACGCTGGTTGCAGCGGACACGGATGAGTGGCGTCGGGCACATGATACTCGCTCTGTCAAAAAAACACTGTCAGTCCCATCTTGGTTGAATACACAAGCCGAAAAGGCAAATGCGCCATTTTCGCAAATTTTACAAGAGGGACTAAAAGACTATTTGCGCATATCACGGTGAACTAAATACACAAGGATGTTGACAAAGGCGAGGGTGAATAATTACGACGCAAAACCATGTCGTACATTGTATGTGGGAGGGTAAACTTGAAAGCACCCAAAAAACTGATTGAAAGTCAAAGGGTACGAGCTCAGAAGAACTGCTAAAAGATTTGGAATCATGCATTATGAAAATCTACGGCAAGGACATCACACCGGCAGTTTTCAATGTTTTTAACCAGATAAATGATCTAATTTGTAAAGAATTGGATAAAGGAACGGAGTAGTTATAGTTAGAGGTTCCTGAATTATCCAAATTTCGAGGTGTTGCACATGGTAATTGACGAAAAGATGGTGGAGTATGTTGCAAAGCTGTCGCGCATACAACTGGACAGCGAACAAGCAGCCGCTATGCAAAGCGAACTGGGGAAAATCCTTGAATACATGGAAGTATTAAAAACCGTGGACACAGAAAGTGTTGAACCGATGGCGTATGCGTTTTCTTTGACAAACGTGGTGCGGCACGATGTTGTCAGCGGGCATTTTGACAGGGATTTATTGCTGGAAAACGCGCCGGAAAGAACAGACGAGGCTTTTGTCGTACCAAAGGTGGTAGAAGCATGATGGAATTAACAGCGCTTGAGCTGGGTGAAAAAATAAAATCGGGTGAAATCGGCGTTAGTGAAGCAGTGCAAGCGGCATTTGACGCAGCGGAAAGCAGCAAGACAAACTCGTTTATTACTATTAACGACCGCGAAAAATGTATGGCGCAAGCGCAGGAGATACAGGAGAAAATCCGCAGCGGGAAGTTAAGCTCCGCAATTGCGGGCGTCCCCATTGCCATAAAGGACAACATATGCACAGACGGCTTGCGAACAACTTGCGCGTCAAAAATTTTGGATAATTTCATCCCGCCATACAGCGCAACGGCGGTTGAGAAGCTGGAACAAGCGGGCGCTATTGTCGTGGGAAAATGCAATATGGATGAATTTGGAATGGGCTCAACTTCTGAAACATCATATTACGGCGCGGTGAAAAACCCTTGGGACGAAGGGCGTGTTTCAGGCGGTTCTTCCGGCGGCTGCGCGGCGGCGGTTGCGGCAAAAGAAGCGTTCTGCGCACTTGGCTCGGACACGGGCGGCAGTATCCGTCAACCGGCGTCATACTGCGGCGTTACAGGATTTAAGCCGACATACGGCACGGTTTCCCGTTATGGATTGCTTGCCTATGCATCGTCACTTGACCAAATAGGTCCTATCGGGCGCGACGCGGCTGACTGCGCGGCGATTTATAAAATTATAGCCGGAAGAGACCTCAAAGACGGCACTTCGCTTGATTTGCCGGAAAGAGACGGCGTCAATGATATTCGCGGCAAAAAAATTGCCCTGCCATCGGAGTGCTTCGGTGATGGGGTAGATGATGAAGTAAAAAAACATGTTTTGGGGCTTACTGACGTCTTTAGTGCGATGGGCGCGACAGTGGAATTTATCAGCCTGCCGTTTAACGATTATGTGATCCCCGCATACTACATAATTGCGACCGCCGAGGCAAGCTCCAACCTTTCACGGTATGACGGAGTTAAATACGGCTACCGCGCGAAGGCTTCCGATCTTACGGAAATGTACAGCGCGACTCGCAGCGAGGGCTTCGGTACGGAGGTAATAAAGCGGATTTTGCTGGGAACATTCGTGCTTTCATCAGGTTTTTATGATGCGTATTATAAAAAGGCTTTGCAAGCAAAAGCTCTCATTATAAAGCATTACAACGAGATTTTTTGTAAATATGACGCCATCATTTGTCCCGTCGCACCGACGACCGCTCCGCTTTTAGGTGAGAGTATGACCGACACGCTGAAAATGTACCTCTCCGATATTTTCACTGTAAGCATAAACCTTGCGGGGCTTCCGGCTATTTCCGTACCCTGCGGTTTCGATTCAAAGGGGATGCCTGTTGGAGCGCAAATTATAGGAAACCGAATGACTGATAATTTGGTACTTGACCTAGGCAGGATATATCAGGAGCGATCGGACATTTAACAAATCAGTATGTCCCCCGATTCTACGGGCGGCGTGACGGACTATCGTCCGAAATCAGCGGTTATTTGGAGGTCATTACTATGACTTGGGATATTGTAATCGGTTTGGAAATTCATGTGGAACTCGCAACGAACTCAAAAATATTTTGCGGTTGTTCCACAGCCTTTGGCAGTCAGCCGAATACGCAATGCTGCCCCGTTTGTATCGGAATGCCGGGGACATTGCCCGTATTAAATGAGAAAGTACCGGAATACGCCGTAAAAGCGGGGCTTGCGTTCAATTGCGAAATTGCCCGCAATAACAGATTTGACCGCAAAAACTATTTTTACCCGGACTTGCCGAAAGCGTACCAAGTTTCGCAGCTACATTTGCCATTCTGCCGAAACGGGTATATTGAAATTGCGTTGCCGTCGGGAGAAACGAAACAAATTCGTATCCACGAGATTCACATGGAAGAAGACGCGGGCAAGCTAATCCACGCAGACGATAAAACATACTTGGATTATAACCGCTGCGGCGTTCCTCTGATTGAAATTGTAACCGAACCGGATATGTCTTGCGCCGAAGAGGTTATTGCTTTCTTGACTTCCATAAAGTCCATGCTGGAGTATTTGGAAGTGTCTGACTGCCAGATGCAGGAAGGCTCTTTGCGCGCTGATGTAAATTTATCGGTGAAGCCGGAGGGAAGCGGAGAACTCGGCGTGCGGACAGAAATGAAAAACATCAACTCATTTAAGGCAATTGAACGTGCCATACAATATGAATCACAGCGGCAAATAGGAGTGCTCACAAAGGGCGGCGAAGTGTTTCAGGAAACACGGCGTTGGGACGATAACGCGGGGGAATCTTTTGTAATGCGCTCTAAGGAAAATGCTCCGGATTACCGCTATTTCCCCGACCCGGACATTCCGCCTGTTTCATTTGACGATGATTTCATTGCACGCTTAAAAGACCGCCAGCCTGAATTTGCCGATGCAAAGGCGGCGCGCTTTGTAAAGGAATACGGACTAAGCCCAAAAGACGCGGCGGTGATAACAGCGGACAAAAAGATTGCGCAACTTTATGAAGATACGGCAAAGTTGGCGTCTCCCAAAGAGACTGCGGCATGGATGCTGGGTGAGATGATGTATCTTATCAGCACCACTGCTGAAAAACCGAAACTAGCTCCCCGTGCATTTGCGGACTTCATTAGCGCCGTAACAGACGGTAGAGTCAACCGCACAGCGGGAAAACAGGTCTTTGAATATGTTTTCGGAGGCGGGGAAGATGTGGCGGGTTTTATTGAGCGCCGGGGGCTTTTTCAAATAAACGATGACGCAAGCATCGCCGCAGTTGTGGATAAAATGCTGGAT
>WQSB01000170.1 GCA_009788085.1 Defluviitaleaceae bacterium | reverse complement strand
CGCGCCTGCTCCTGCCCCGGGTATGGCGGCGGAACCTGCTGACGAAACCCATTTACGGGAAGTTTTCGAGGATACGGCCATTTTTGCGGCCCTGCGCACAAACGAGCTGGGCGAGGCGACATTCACTTTCCGTCTTCCTGATAATATAACATCGTGGCGCATGACGGTTTCCGGCCTAAGCAATGATTTATACGCGGGCAATGTCGTGGAGCCGATTGTAGTGACCCAGCCCATGTTTTTGCATTATTCGCTGAACTCTGTGTTCTTGACGGGGGACATTCCCACCCTGGGGCTGAATATTTACGGCACGGCATTATCCGGCGGGGAAGCGGTTACAATTCAGGTATGGGACGAAAGCACGCCGGAGGTTGTTCTGCGGGCCACGGGCAGCGTTTTCGAGCGGATTAATATTCCCCTGTGGGAAATGGATAGGGAAGGGGAGCAGAACTTAATCATCTACGCCACCGCCGGGGGGCTTAGTGATGCGGTGCGGCATCCCTTCCATGTAGTTGAAACCCATCGCCAGATTGATACTTCCACCTTTTATGATGTCGTCCCGGGTATGGCTTTTACAACGAACCCCACCGGCCTTACGAACATTACTTTTTCCGACCGGGGGCGGGGGCAGGTTCTGAATCAACTGTTTGGAATGCGCCGCATTCGTCATTCCAGAATAGAAGAATTCGTGCTGCGTCGCGAGGCCGAAAGGCTTTTGGCAGAGCATTTCCCGGAAATACCACTGTGGAACACAATCCAGCACAGATTTAATCCGCAAAATTTCCAACAGCGGGATGGCGGCCTGTCCGTTTTGCCCCATGGCGCAAGCGAATTGGAGGCAACCGTGCGTCTCATGCCATTTGTGATGGATGAAATCAATGTGAACTCCCTTAGGGATTATTTGTATAGAATTTTCAACGGGACGTCCGCCCACAATAAAATAACCGCGCTCTATGGCCTTGCGATGTTGCAAGAGCCGGTTCTGTTGGATTTGCAAAATTATGCCATGCTGGAGGATTTGGCCATCCGCGACATCGCTTATATAGCCCTTGGTTTTGCGGCTTTGGGCGAAAGGGCCACCGCCATAGATATGTACAATAATCGTATTTTGCCTCATATTCAAAGAATCGCGCCGTATTATCGCGTGTACACCGGCGCAACCCGTGCGGAGCTGTTGCAGGCCACGGCCGCCGTGTCTTTGCTGGCGGTTACATTGGGAATGTCCCAAAGCGAAGGGCTTTACAGATATATCGCCCGGCATCACACAAATGACCTGCTGGTTAATCTTGCGCGGCTTAGCTTCATCAGTCACGAAATCGAAAATATAAACCTCGAACCCGCCAGCATAACCTACACCCTTTTTGGCCGGGAAACCACACGGCATTTAGGCTGGAACAGCTTTACGTTGAGAATCCCCGTGCAGAACCTGCATGAGTTCGAAATCATTTCCACAACAGGCGCACCCGGCGCGGTAAGTATTCACCGGGAACCCCTCACAGAGCAGGGTATTGCCAATATCGCCATTACCCGGGAATTCTTCCGCTCGGGTGAGACAGTTAGCACCACTGAATTTGAACAGGGCGACCTTGTGCGTGTACAGCTTACGATTGATTACTCTGCGTTGAGCTTGCACGGCTCGTACACCGTTACGGACTTTCTGCCCGCCGGGCTGGTTGTTGTACCCAATTCTGCGCGGTTTGGAACGCGCCACACAAATCCCGGCCAGTTCCGCCATGTGAAAACCGAGGGTCAGCGCGTCACTTTCTTCGACCATAATGGCAATTTTGATGACGTGCGCGTTTATTACTATTACGCCAGAGTCATTAACCCCGGCGTGTTCCTGGCCGAGGGCCCCATGGTGCAAAGCGTCGGCGCAAGGGAATACTTCGTCGTGGGTGAGGATGAAATCATGGTAATACAGTCATGAAAAACCTTTGTCCAAATCATCTACCCATAAAATTCCAGCGCAAATTAGTCAACCCGCCCCATCTATGATGTGGGCGGGCTTTTTAGGTAGTAAAATTGCTCTGTTTTGATGAATCCATCTTTGGTATTGCCACTAGAAACAGCTATATCATCATGCGTAATTTCAAAGTTGCCGGGGTAGCTTAATTTTTTGGCCTTTTGTTTGTCGCTCTTAAAAGAAGATAGGACATTGCAAACAATGGTATAATCAAGCCCTTGTATGCTTCCTGCGTCGTTATCCAACACAACAAATGAATGCTTGGACAAATCACGCCCAGCATGTTTGTACCCATCAACTAAGATAATATCTCCAACATTGCACATATGAACCCCTCGGAAATTTATCATTTTTCAGATATAGTCACCTTGAAATTGCCATTGATAACATGCTCGCTCCATTGGATAGGCTCTACATCTTCCAACGCTTCTTTGGTAGAGATGAATACAGACTGCTTAGATTTAAGAAGCTCCTTAACATTAAGTCCATTGCATTTTGACTTTTCCATTATATCGCCTCCATCCATGTCCTATTAAAACTCTATATTTGCATTATATATCCGGGCGTTTGAACATGTCAACGAAGGGAGCCATTCGTCACGGAAAGTTAAAAGATTATTTGCACCTGTTAGGGAAAGTATGCTAGAATGCGATTGCAACAAAAATCGCAGTGACCGTGAGGTGGTGGAACACCCCACGGCGAGTGTAGGGATTATCCGCATCACCTACGACACACAGGCATCTGCCTGCCACTACGTAATCACAAGTTTAGCATTGTTTCGTATCTGTTTCAATAACGACCCTTCGTTTTATGTTTTGGGCGTGTTGTCATAGTATGCGGACGTGTTATATTTGGTTTGATGTAGTTTGGTGGTGGAGCTTATTCGACATTTCTTAGACTCTCTAAGGTGTGTAGGTGATGGCAGTTTTTCTGTCGTCCTTGCACACCTTTTCTAATTTCAGGCATACCCACGGGAAGAAGGGAACATATGCATTTCTCCCCGTGGGTGCTGCCAATATTCGTCCGCAAAAGGACAGAGGGAGGATTTAGTATGAAGAAGATGATGAAAAATCTTCAAATCAAGGGCTTTGTGACAGGATTTATCCTGTGCCTAGTGCTTTCCGCCAGTGTGATGGTGGTAGCAAACACCCAAACCGTAACCCGTGAGATTACGTATGGGGTTCGAGTTAATCTCAATGGGCAATTAATGCAATTCGATTACGACAACCGGCCATTTGTAATGGGCAGCAGAACATTTTTGCCTGTCAGGGCTCTAGCCGAAGCATTGGATTTGCCCGTGGATTTTGACCCAAGCACAAACACAGCTTATTTGGGCAATAGATTCGCCGGTCAAAGACGGCCGCTAACTCAAGCCGCGCCGCATTTTGATACGGGTGGTGGTATTAGCGGTGGAACTTTTGATGGTGCTTCTCCTACTACAGCTGCTGTAGTTCCTTCCTTAACCATGGGCGGAACAACTTACCAAAACGCATTAAGGTTTCGCACCACGGCAGGGTCATGGACTCCGTCGGCTAATACTCGCAGCAGTAGGTTCACTTTGCATAATCTGAATGGCCAATTCAGAATGTTGACGGGGTATTTTGGAAGGGTCGATGGAACGCATATGACCAATGCAACTATAAATTTCACAGGTGATGGGCAGTTATTGGCATCATACGAAGTAAGGGCTGGAGATATGCCTACTCCTATTTCCGTATTTGTAGAAGGAGTAACTCAGTTAAGAATAGAAGTCGTATTTCCAGGAAGAAGCTCGTTTAGTTTGCCAGCTACTGATTACGCTCTTGTTGCTTATCTTGAGTAATCGCTATTGAAGGGAGAGGAGAGAAAAGATGTTTTGCGCATATTGCGGAAACAAAATAATGCAGAATAGCGTGTTTTGTTCCAGTTGTGGTAAATCTGTTGTTGTCAAAGATACGGAAGTCGTTTCGGAACAAGAGCCAGATGCCGCCACCACTCAAAAGGAAGATAATACACCTACAGGAGTATCATTACCAAGAAACAAGCTTATTGCTGCCGCCGTGGGAATAGCAACAATTGCAATTATCGCTTTCACGCTGATTCACAATGGAGGGTTTTCCACCAGCGACCCTTATGGATTAAATGGGTTTTGGCAAGCAAATCGATATGACGGTATGGTGTCAATTTTTGAATTTAACGGCAATCGCGTTACTCAAATAACCTATAGGTCACTGCATACACATTTCCCCTTGACGGTCACTGATTTAGAACGAGGCGGCTTCAGCGAGCTTAGCACTACAGCGACGCGGATAGGTGCTAGACCTGACGATGTTTGGATAGTTGCCGGTCGGCAGTGGTGGAGCCATCCAGGGGCTAGGTATGAGATTATGAACCAAGAAGAGGACAGGCAAGGTGTCTTTGTTGGTAGTCCGTTTGGCCCCGAAGCCGCCATTAATGCTTACTTTACAACTATACGGGAAAGTATAGAGGGGACATTTTCTATATCTGACGACGGTCGGATTGAGTTCGTTTGGCCGGCAGAAATTCGAGTGAGGGACTTCTCTCGAACCGAAAATACGATGAATATAGGATATGCACACTTTACACGGGGAAGGGCTTTTCCCCTGCGAGACCCAATACCAATGGTGGAGCCTGACCATTGGACACCACCTCCGCCATTGCCAATTCCTACACCAATACCGCCACCACCACCGCCGCCGCCACCACCGTCGCCCGCACCACTGCTGCCCGCACCCTAACCCGCATTGGTGTTATAAAATTTCCGAAAAATCCATCCAAATCACGGGTGGGTTTTTTCTTTTAGGTAGGAAAACACAACAAGTCGAGTAAAAACGCAGGGCTATGTTCTTGCCGCTTGCTTTCCCTTGGACAGAATGCTAGAATATTTCAATAAATTCCAATTTGAAAAAATGAAAGCCAAAAAAGAAAGGGGTATATATATGAAGAAAAGCATTAATGACATCAATGTGAAGGGTAAGCGCGTGTTGGTGCGTTGCGACTTTAACGTGCCTTTGCAAGAGGGTAAAATTACGGATGAAAACCGTATTACGGCCGCGCTTCCTACTATTAAAAAGTTGCTTGCCGATGGTGGGCGGCTGATTTTGTGTTCGCATTTGGGCAAGCCTAAAGGGCCAGACCCGGCGGCGACACTCGCGCCCGTGGCGGAGCGGTTGAGCCAGCATCTTGGTCTTACGGTAAAATTCCACGATTGTGACTGTGTTGTATGCGACGAAACCCTCACGCTGGTTGACCAACTTAAAAACGGCGAGGTTATGCTTCTGCAAAACACCCGCTTCCGCAAGGAAGAGAGCAAAAACGAAGAGGCGTTTTCTAAGGACTTGGCCTCAATTGCGGATGTGTATGTAAATGATGCATTTGGCTCGGCGCATCGGGCGCACTGCTCTACCGTGGGCGTGACGCAGTTTGTGGGCGAAACCGCCGTGGGATATCTCATGGAAAAGGAACTCAAATTCCTTGGGGATGCAGTAGAAAATCCCGAGCGGCCATTTGTGGCAATCTTGGGCGGCGCGAAGGTATCCGATAAAATTCCGGTTATAAATAATTTGTTGGGCAAGGTGGACAAGCTGATTATCGGCGGCGGCATGGCGTACACATTCTTTGCGGCGAAAGGCCATGGCGTGGGAACGTCTCTGTTGGAGGCCGACAGAATCGAATTCGCAAAGGAAATGCTCCAAAAAGCCAAGGAAAAAGGCGTGGAGTTGCTTCTTCCTGTTGACACCGTTGTCGCACAGGAATTTGGCAAGGACGCAGCCCATAAAACCGTGGCCTCCGACAGCATTGAGGACGATTGGATGGGCTTGGACATTGGCGAAAAGACCCGCGAATTGTTCACTTCCGCGTTGAAAGACGCAAAAACCGTAATATGGAACGGCCCTATGGGCGTGTTCGAATTCCCCAATTTCGCAAAGGGTACCCTTGCTCTTGCACAGGCTTTGGCGGCACTTGACGCCACTACTATTATCGGCGGCGGCGACAGCGCGGCGGCCGTAAATCAGCTTGGGTACGGTGACAAAATGACCCATATTTCCACCGGGGGCGGTGCGTCTCTGGAATTCCTCGAAGGCAAAAAACTTCCCGGCGTGGAGGCTGTTCAGGATAAATAAGCAGTTTTGCGGAAGGAGCATGTTAAATGCGTAAGAAAGTTGTGGCGGGTAACTGGAAAATGAACTTCACCCCTTCAAAGGCGGCGG
>WQSB01000169.1 GCA_009788085.1 Defluviitaleaceae bacterium | reverse complement strand
TTTAATCTCCCCAATATTTGACACTGTTTTGTCATCAAGATTATCTGCCAAATGGAATTTTTATGGTTCTGCACAAGAAGCAATCTTTGAGAAAATAAATCGGAATACGGTTACATTGGAGCGTGTAAGTAGAAAAATATTCAAAGGATCATCTACTGGAAATGATGAAGTCTATTTAGTGCAATTAGTTTCACATCACAAGAAACATTCGATAGTATATTCTAAGGCATTAAATGAAAATATTAAAATTGAAACTGTGCTTTTAAAGCCGTTTATTTATGGACAAGATGTAAGGAAATTTTATATCGCAAATACCCATATGTATGTTATTTTCCCTTATGAGATTATTAATGGGAAGGCAATATTGATAAATGTGAAAACATTAAAGTCGGATTACCCTTTGGGGTTTGCATATTTTGAGCAAGTACGAAAAATACTCGTCAAAAGAAAACTTGAATTCAACTCTGGCGACTTCTATAAATATTCTGCGGGGAGAAGTTTGTCTGAATATGACCAAAAGAAAATATTGATACCTGATATGCTTGTTGAAAGCAGAATAGGAATCGATCTTAGTGGGGAATATTATCATGGCCCCGCAATCCATAGTTTTGTAATAAACGAACAATATGGATTTTTAGATTATAACTACATTCTGGCTCTATTATCCTCTAAACTTTTTTGGTTCTTTATTTCTCATACAAGTACAGCATTGAGAGGAAATGCATTTAGGTTAACGCCAGAATATATAAACCCATTCCCGATTAAGGTAATTGATATAAATAAAAAGGCGGCGGTTCAGATACATGACAACCTTGTATCGTTTGTCAATAAAATGCTGGAACTCAAACAGAAGGAAGCGACGGAACCGAATCAACAAGTAAAGACGATGATTGCCAGACAGATTGAGGGCGTGAACAAGGCTATTGACACGGCGGTATATGGGTTGTATGGTTTGACAGAGGATGAAATTAAGGTAGTGGAGGAGAGGTGAATGGGTAAATATGATAAACTGTTTGCAAATATCCTCTCTGGAAGGAATGATAAATCAATAAGATTTAATGAGCTCATTCATTTGCTGCGTAACATCGGTTTTAGTGAGCGAATAAAAGGAGACCATCATATTTATTACAGGCAAGATATCGAAGAAATATTCAACTTGCAACCCAATGGATCACAGGCAAAGGCATATCAAGTTAAGCAGGTAAGAACTGTGATACTAAAATATAATCTGGAGGAGCCAAATGCATAATTACGAAATCATTATTTTCTGGAGCATCGAAGATAGCGCATTTATTGCGGAAGTGCCAGAACTGGCCGGTTGTATGGCTGATGGGCAAACGTATGTTGAGGCTGTCAAAAATGCCGAAATAGCTATTGCGGAATGGATCGAAACGGCACAGATCATGGGGCGTGCCGTTCCTGTTGCACGGGGAAAGTTGATGTATGCGTGAGCATGGTTATTGACAGGCGATGTATGATTTGACGGAGGATGAGATTAAGATGGTGGAGGAAAAATGGCAGGAAAGTACAGTATAGCTATTCACTGGAGCATCGAAGATAATGCCTTCATCTCGGAAATGCCAGCGCTGACAGGTTGCGTGGCTGACAGACGGGCAACCTGTATGCAATTTTATATAACTATTAAAAGGCAGAAGGCGCGCTGATGATCAGGGAAACCTATTATTCACAGAGAAATGGATCCAATACTATGAATAACAAGCTGGACTTAGACCAATTAAAAGACTTATTTAAGACGATCTTTGAAGGGTTTCACAAGGATGGATATTTCACAGAAAAAATAGGACCTTACAACAATGAATATGATTGTTATGGTGAACTTGGAGATGATGAAGCTATTCGTTCATTGCTTTTTTTGAAACTAAGAAAAAAATCACTATGGTCAATATATTCTCATGTTAGCCAGTATAATGAGGACGATCTATTTGACATGATAGAATTTTGCTATGATATCATTTCCAAACCCATATATCAAACCAATAATAATTTTCTTGGCTATCACAAAGCAGAAGGGCAAGAAGAATACCGACAGAAGATGAATGTTCAGTTGAAAGACTATGATGATGGCTATAAAATTGATAAACATGGAAATATTGTTAGGGTAGTGCAGAATGAACTTTCTCAACTTATTGAAAAAGAACCTCCAACTGAAGATGAAGATGTAAAGCAAAAAATAGAACAAGCAGTAAACAATTATCGTAAACGTAATTCCACAATACTTGACAGGAAAGAATCCGTAAGGCATTTAGCTGATATCCTTGAAAAATTAAGACCCAAAATCAAAGGTAAAATTCCACACAAAGATGAAAGCGATTTATTCAACATCATAAATAATTATGGTATTCGCCATAGCAACGATAAGCAAAAAAATGATTATGACGGAAACATTTGGACAAGTTGGATGTTTCACTTTTATCTTGCTACGGTTCATGCCTGTCTAAAGTTGATAGAAAGAGAAGGAAGCTCTTAAATGCCATACACACCTATAAATGTAAATCGAGAAAACCTTACCATCATGTGTGTCAATTTCAGTTCCGTAGGCGACTTCGAAGCTACGGTAAATGCATTGGGGACGGTAATGTACGAAGGGTTTGATCCGCCGCCCAAAAACGTGGAAAATTGAAGTACAATAGTCCAAGCAGCTATTAGGCGAGATATCCCAAACCGACAGCTTGAAACGGTCAATAGAAAAAAAGTTTCCCCCAAACACTAAAGCAAAACGCATTTTCGCGCCATATATAGGGTATGGAGAAAGACATGAAAACAAGACGAAAAGACGTGCGGGTTTTGTGCCGTGTGGCGCTGTTGCTGGTTCTGGTTGCGGGGTTCGCTGGGTGTGGGAACCCGAGGGAGCCCGCCGGAGTCAAATCCATCGCGATTATGACGTGGAACGTGCAGTTGCTCTTTGACGGGGTCGAGGATGGGACTGAGTTCAGGGAGTTTCGGGAGGCGGCGGGATGGTCGCAGGAGAAGTACGCGGGGCGGCTGAACGTTATCGCTCGGGCTATCGGCGAAATGGAAAGGGTGCCGGACATTATCGCCTTGCAGGAGGTCGAGTCGGCGCGGGTGGTCGAGGATCTTGCCGTGGCGCTTTTTGCCCACGGGTACCGCTGGGCGCACTTCGCCAGGATTCCGGGGATGTCCCTAGGGGTTGGGCTTTTAAGTCGCTATCCGCTGGAAGAAACCAAGGCGCACTCGGTTGATCTTGACGGAGATATTGCGCCCAGGCCGATGCTCGAGGCACGGATCAACATGCCGGGAGCTTTGGCGGAAGAAGCAAACGAAGATAGCTTTTCGCTGGTGCTTTTCGTCTGCCACTGGAAGTCGAAGCGCGGCGGGGCGGACGAAACGGAAAGCACGCGGAGAGCTTCGGCCAGAGTGGTTTTGCGCAGGATGAGGGAGCTGGCGAAAACCAACCCCAAGCTTCCGGTGGTGGTTGTCGGCGATCTTAACGTTACCCACAATGAGTTTGTCCGTGGCGGCGGGGCGATGATGCGTTCGCTTATGCCAGACGATCCCTGCGCGGCGGAATTTGCTTTGGGCTATTTTCTCGGCAATAATCCTACGGACGTTTTCGTATCGGGGAGCAAGCTGCAAAGGGACTTTCTTGTTATAAGCCACAACAAACCGCCTCAGGCGCAGTACTTCCCTGAAGGGGTTCTGGCGTTGTATTCCCCCTGGACGGTGGAAAAGGAAGGCGGGTCTTTTTTCTTCAGGAACGCCTGGGAAACAATCGACCACTTTCTGCTTTCGGCGCAGTTGTTTGACGGGATCGGCTGGGAGTTTTACGACAGCCGAGTGCTCGACGTTCCGCCTTTTGTTGCCGCCGACGGCTTACCGAACGGGTACAACCCCAGAACCGGGCGCGGCATAAGCGATCACCTGCCGTTGAAGCTGTTTCTTAGGATGCAACAGTAAAAACGTTGTCACCAAAACCGTGATGCCGACACCGGCTTCACGGTTTTACTCAAACATTTGCAACATTCTTTGCTGGCCCTCGGTGCGCTCGGCTTCGGGGATTTGCTCCAGCAGATACCTGATAGAATACCCGCCTACGATTCTTCCGCTTCGGGTAAACATCCAGTCGGTAATTGCGTCCGCATGGAAGTTCACCCTGTCGCCCCTTCTTATGCCCACAAGATATACGGGGGAGCTGGCAACGGTTCCGTAGTACCTGCCATTTCTGAAAGTGATGTTGTCAATCCAAATCTGCTCCGTGCCGATGTCGGCGGCACCGTCCGTAGAGAAAGCGTATTTGACGGAAAAGCCGCCCTCACCGGCTTCCGGCCTGTTTAGGTGCCAGAAAAAAACGCTAAGCGTGTTTCTGGCATTTTCGGCTATCCGCAAAAGCTCGCCGCCAAATTCGTCCGCGTGCACGGTGGTTGCCCTTGCAGCTTGGCGGAACAAAACCGACTGTCCGCTGCACGAAGCAAAAAGTATCGCCGTTAAAACAAAGGGCGCAATGCGCCAACGCAAAAACGTTGTCATGTCAGTCCGATTTCAGGGCCTTGTCGAAAGCGACCGCCGAGGGCGAAAAGTTGATTTTTCTGACAAACCCGCAGGCTTCCCTCGCGCCGAATTCCCGCTCCATGCCTGAATCCTCCCACTCCACCGAAAGCGGGCCTTGGTAGTCCATGGCATTGAGCTCCCTAATAATGTTTTCAAAATCCACGTTCCCGTGCCCAAGCGAGCGAAAGTTCCAGCCGCGCCGAGTGTCGCCAAAAGTGATGTGCGAGCCGAGTATTCCGGCCTTGCCGTCCAGCGTTACGGCAACGTCCTTCATGTGGACATGGTAAATTTTGTTTGCAAAATCCCGCAGGAAAACGTGCGGCGAAACGCCCTGCCAGAGAAGATGCGAGGGATCAAAATTGAATCCCAAGGTTTCGCGGTTGTTGAACTCTTTAAGAAGACGCTCGGCGGTGTAATAGTCGAAAGCAATCTCGGTGGGATGCACCTCCAAAGCAAACTTTACCCCGCATTTGTCAAACTCGTCAAAAATGGGAGTCCAAAGTTCAACGATTTGCGCAAAAGCATCGTCAATCATTTTTTCGGTGGTTTGCGGGAAGGAATACCAGTACTTCCAAATCGGGCTGCCCATAAAACCGGTAACAATCTTAACACCCATGTTTTTGGCGGCCTGAGCCGCAAGCTTCATCTCGGCAACGGCCCAGCTTCGTATCTCCTGGGGCTTTCCCGCCAAACCAGGCGGGGCAAAACCGTCCAGGCGCGGATCCCACAAATCGCCTACGCATTGCCCCACAAGGTGCGTCCCGATGGCCCAGGTTTTAAGCCCGTGCTTTTCAAGAACGGCTTTGCGCCCCTCGACATACTTGGCATCCGTGGCCGCCTTTCCAAGCTCGAAGTGGTCGCCCCAGCAGGCAATCTCTATGCCGTCGTAGCCAAAGCTTTTCACCTTTTCGCAAAACAGCTCGAAAGGCAAATCCGCCCACTGGCCGGAAAAAATCGTTACAGGTCTTGACATACGGTCTCCTTGCAATTTGTAAATGAACGAACCTCAGCACGAATAACGCTAACAGTGAACCCAAACCGCTCCCAGCTCGGAGCTTTCCACGCACTTGTTGATGAATCTCACACCTTCCACTCCCAGCTCCACGCTTGGGAAATCCATGTCCGCTTCTCCAAGCTCGGCGCCGGCTTTGCTTTTTGCCAACGCGCCTATAAAAGCTTTGTACACGTTGGCAAAAGCTTCGAAGTAGCCTTCCGGGTGGCCCGAGGGTATCCGCGAAAAGCTTTGGGCATGAGGGTAAAAGCCGTCCCTGCCGCGCGACCAGTGCTCGTTGGGCTGCCCTATTTTGAAAAGCTCGATGTAGTTTGGCGACTCCTGCGACCACTGTATCGTGCCCTTGGAACCGAAGATCCGCACGCGCAGGCCGTTGTCGTAACCCACGGCGATTTGGCTCGCCCAGTACAGGCCCTTAGCTCCGCCCTCGTATTCTACCATGATACTGGCGTTGTCGTCCAGCAAACGTCCTTCAACAAATTTGTCAAGGCGGGCGCACAGGGATTTGATTTTAAGGCCGGTGGTGTAGGCAACCATGTTTTCCACGTGGGAACCGATGTCGCCCACGCAGTTGGACTTGCCGGAAGCGGCGGGATCGGTGCGCCACTGCGCCTGCTTGCTTCCCTCTTTTTCGGCGGGGGTTGCAAGCCACTCCTGCGGATAC
>WQSB01000168.1 GCA_009788085.1 Defluviitaleaceae bacterium | reverse complement strand
GCTGCGTATTTGACTTATCGGTGACAGTTTTAGCAACCGTACCGCATCACAATGACCCGCTCGCAGGGATTCTCACCCTATTCCGCAACCGGGGCTCACCCCGGCTACGCGACACTCTGTATATAATTTAAATGGTATTATATATCATGCTTTCACAAATATCAATTGTATTTTTCCCCGCTGGACGGTATATTAGCAAAGACATCGGAACATGTTAATGGGTGTGAAAGGGGGGAGATTTGTGCCGGATGAAAAGAAAAACCGCGCGATGAACAGACGGGAAGCCATAAACCGATTTGTGGCGCAGAATAAGAATCGCGGCGCGCAGCAGCTTTCGAGGAAAACGGGCAAATCCCCGCAAAGGCCGGTAACAACGATAACACCCGTGGTTTCGTCGCGTCCGAGGCCGTCATCGGACCTCAAACCGGATTTCCAACCCGCAAAAGCACCCGAAACCCAAGCCCCAAAAAAACGAAGCCCCAAACTTGCGGTTGTGATAATTATTGTGTTGGGTATATCCTTGGGTGTGGGGCTGGCGGCGTTGATTTGGCTGTCGCAGGATTTGCTGGATGAATTCCCGGTGCTGGCTGGGCACGGAGCCGGCGCGGAGGTTGAGGAATATCTTTACAATGCTTGGGAATATGAGCACTACGTGGAGGAATACGGCTATGCATGGCCGCCGGAAGACCGCCGCGAGTGGTGGGAGTCACTTGAGCTCACGCCGGATACATCCGAGCTGGACGAGTTTTTCTACGGTGCGGGCAACAATGTGTCGGTATTTTTCAAAAATCTCGACACGGGCTTCACATACACCCACAATCCGGAGCGGGTGTTTTTCGCGGCCAGCTTGTCCAAGACTAATCATGCGTTCTATATGTTCACCTTGGCAGAGCGCGGTTATATAGATTTAAATGAAATCCACTATTACACCGTCGATGACCGCTGGGGCGGCACGGGGGTTCTGCGCTTCATGGACGTGGACACTCCCTTCACCACCCGGGAGCTTCTGGGCTTGTCGATTCGCGAATCTGATAATGCGGCCTACAGAATGTTAATCCGCCAGACGGAACGGGGGGCGTTTTCCTATCGAGACCTTGTTTCGGAGCTTGGCGCAAGCACACGGATGGTTCAGAATATAATCTCGCAGAATACCAACGCATACGACGCGGGGCTGTGGATGTACGCGATTTTTAATTATATCCAGTCCGAAAGCCGGTTCGGTTTTTATTTCAAATACGACCTGATGAACACGTCATTGACCTCACACCCCTATTTCGACCGGGGGGCCAACACCTACGGCCGGGGCGGCGATATAAATGTAAGCTTTATTCAGGCGGACTATCCGATGGCCCGGAAATACGGCTGGGCGCGCAACGCCTTTCATGAGGCGGCCATTGTGTACGCGCCCTCGCCGTATATTTTAATAATCCTCTCCAACATGGACAGCGGTGTCCACGGGCTTTTTGGGGAAATTTCCGAGTTGATGCAGGATTTTAACTACCGGTGGTTTACGGCGCGTTTTGCAGATTCATAACCACCCCGAAAAATCATCTCAAAGTCCTGGGGTGATGGTGAGCTTAAAGTTGTAGGGTAATCCTGTGCGGGTTGCCCTATTTTTATGTAAATTCCTTTTCCTCGGTTCACAATGTAAGAAAAAAATTCCCGGGTGCGCAGAATATCCACCTGCGACATGGCGATTTCCAAAAGCCGCCGCAGATTGGACGAGGGCCGCCCCCTTGCCTTAAACCCAATAGGTGCGGAGGCATTGCTTACGATAAGGAAATCAATTTCACTGTCCAAGCCCCTGCCGACCTTGTGCAAGGCTTCGATTCCCAAATTATCATAGACCCCGCCGTCCCAAAGGGAGTACTGGTCCTTTACGGCCACGCTTCCGTGCTTTCCGTGCTTGTCTTTTGTAAATTTCAGCCCTTGGGTGCGTAACAAATAGGGGCCAATCAGCACCGGAAACGCCGCCGAGGCTGCAATCATATCCGCGATGGGAAGCGTCGGGTTTTGTACATATCCAATTGAGCTGTCACCCATGTAATCCCGCCGCAAACGAAAGCTTTTGCCCGTTTCAAAGGTTGTGCAGTTGATTTCCCAGAACGGGAATTCCGGCAGGTCTTGCAAGCTCCCCGCGATGCCCCATTTCTCCTCCAGCATTTTCGCCAGCATCTGAACGCGGTGATTCCAGTGTCCGGGCGAGACAATCAACCGCCGCAAGGCCGCGGCCTGAATATCCTTTTCAATCATCAGCTTTTGTACCTTTGGCCTTACGGACTCCAGAAACTCCTTTTCCGACGGCCATTTATTACCGCTTGCCGCAAAAATTGCCCCAATGCACAGGCTCGCCCCCGACACCGATGATATATTGGCAATTTTGGAAAAATAACCGGCCTCAGCCAAATGCTGCATCGCGCCAAGATGAAAAATCGCCGCGCGAATCCCCCCTCCGGACAGTGCCAGGCCGATGCGGGCTTTTGATGAAATCATTCATTGCACTTCCTTTTCCTTTCTCTCTAGTAAAAGGTTTATGCTCAAGCCTACGGCCACAAGAACCCCGCCGATTAAATTTCTCGAAGAAATTTCCCCCGAAAGGAAAATGTCGATTATAACGCCGGAAAACACCTGCCCGATAAACAGCAGTAAAGTCAGATAAAAGGCGGAAATTTTCACAGTGACAACATTTAAAATCCACACCGCCGCAAGCCCCAGCGCACCGCCGAGGTATATGTACCAATAGGGCGCGAAGACAAATTCCTCCCGGACGATTTCGCCCCGCCCCAAAATAAGAAACACAATAGCAGCCACAGCCAGCCCCACAACATAGTTAAAAAACGAGCTGATTCGCACACTTGTTACGTCCGCCAGCTTGGCGTTGACCGTCCGCGAGGCCACGATTGAAATTCCGGAGATAAAGGACACCGTCACGGCCACCGGTTCGAAATCCGTAATCATGGATACTATTCCGGCAATAATCAGCGTCAGGCCAATAAGCTTCCGTCTGGTAAAAAGATGCTTTGGCATTCCAAAGAGGCCGTACTGGTCGATAATTATACCCGATATACTTTGACCCAGCAGACCCAGTGCAAGCAACGCGCTTACGCTGATTCGACCAAAGGCGAGGTTATTTGATACCGTTGTCACCACGCCTATCGCGCCGCCAAGGTATAAAAACCAGCTATACCGCTTGGCAAAGGGGTTTTCCCGCTTGAACAGCACCACCAGCGAAATAAGAATCAGACCCACAATGTGAATCATCACCGTAGCCGAATATAAGCCGTAAAACCCGGTAAGCCTGCCGTTTACCGCCACCATTATGGTGACTAAAACGCCCGTCAGCAAAGATAGAAAATAAAACATAAAATGCTCCTTTCATGACGGCGTGACCGTCATGCCTTCCGAAGGATATATACCAGTTCGTTTCCAAAGCGTTTCTGGGCGATGATTTGGCCCATCGTGCCGTCGGCCGCGGCGCGTTCAAAAGCGGCGGAATAATTGCGCCCCATGCCCTTTTCGCGCCCGCTAAGACTCTTTAGCGGATAGGTGATTACCAAGAAACAGGTGTTGATTTCCCGTGCAAGCTGAAAGCCCCGCCCAGGGGACTGAGCCTCCAAAACGGGCAAAAGCTTCAGCAGAAAAGCCACATCTGCTTTCTCGGGAGGTGTCGCCAGTGCCAAATCCGCGCAGTCTGCCCCGGGAGGCAGCCCTAAAGCCGAAAAAAAGCGGTTAAGGATATCCTTAGTCCGCATGTCGATGTCATAGGCGTGGTATGATTGTAGGCTTTTGCGAAGCGGGCCGGGCATCAGCGGAACGGAAAAGGGATTAAAGCCGCAGCCTAAATCCATTATCGTTTCAACCCGGCCCGATGCTTTTTGGCATACATGTGCCGCGATAAATTCATAAAAATCTCCCAAATCTGCCAAGCGTTCCTTTGTGGAGTCGTGAAGACGCAAAATTGCCTTTATTGTTTCCTCTGTGATTTCACTTAGGTCGTTTGTAGCTTTGAGAAGTGCCGCCGCTTTTTTATGTGTATTCCCCTGCACATACGCGCCGTACAACTGATGCAGCCGGGTTTTCGCGGCCTTTAACGGGTCTTTTGCCGACGCCTCCTCCGCGAGGATTCGCTCGACCAAAGGCGGATACAGCATACTGTACTTTGCGGTCATGCCAAAAGCTCCATCAGCATGGTATAGAATCGCAGATTGTGAATGGTGGCGAGGCGACTGGCCAGTCCGTCACCGATGCCGGCCAAATGCCGCAAATAAGCGCGGGAATAATTCGCGCAGGTAAAACAGTCGCACAAAGACGATACAGGGCGGGAGTCCCGCCGGTGGGAGTCATCCAAAATATAATGGAAGCGGTAGAAGTTCCCGTTTAAATCAATGCTTTCCCGCTTTTCAAATTCCTCTTTAAATACATATAACCGGTTGTGCCGCGCCTCCCGGGTGGGGATTACGCAGTCAAACAAGTTAAAACCCATTTTTGCGCAGGCCACAATATTCTCCGGCCGGCCCACGCCCATGGCGTATTTTACGCCGTCGTCCGGCATAAGCTCCGCCGTATATGCCAGAATTTCCTCTGTCAGGCAGCCCTCCGAATCCAGCGGCCATCCCCCAAAACCAAAGCTTTTATAACCCATTTGAATCAGCGCGTCGGCACATTCCTTCCGCAGGGATTTATCATTGCCGCCCTGAATAATGCCAAACAATTGCCGGGAATTCCCGGCCTCGTGACGTGTGCTTCCGGCCTCGTGACGTATGCGTGGCCTCGAATGTTTGTTGGCGGCGTTAAAAGTGTCCATGCACTTTTTTCCCCAGCGAATCGTCACTTCGACGGCCCGCGCTTGGATTTCATACGGGTCGTTGGGATGAGTACAGTAGTCCAATGCCATGAGTACATCCGAGCCGTACGCCAGCTGGGATTGAATGCATTTTTCCGGTGACAGCACGGTCTTTTTGCCGTCGCGGCGGAAGATGATTTCATTCGGCCGAATCTCCCCCATGGAGGCATTTTCCCGCAGCAGCGAAAACACCTGAAACCCGCCGGAGTCGGTGATAATCGGACGTTTCCAGCCACAGAAAGTATTCAGGCCGCCCATGGCCTTAACCGCCCCCGCGCCGGGTTTTGTCATCAAATGATAGGTGTTCATTACGATGCCGGGGACACCGCAGTTTTCCAAATCGGCGGAATCCACACAGCGCACTACGCCCCGGGTTCCGTCGGGGAAGAATGCCGGCAGCTTTACCGTGCCGTGGGGAAGACGCAGCTCGGTCACTGCATCCGTACAGGCCATTAATTTTCTTCCCCGTGGGAATTTTTCAAAATACCCTTGAGTCTTAGCATTGCGGAATAAATCTCCTTTTTGGACAGCTTGCCGTTCTTCTCGCGTAGTTCCCTCGCCGCGTCCTTTAGATTACAGTCCGATTTTATCATAATATCCACCAATTGTGACTCTAAACTTAAAACGGACTCAGGGCCGGTATCCTCCGGCGGTGCCAAATCGGCGGGGAAGCTTACAACGCAGGTGTACTCGCCCTTTTCCGAGTCGGGATTTTCCAAAAGCCTTTTGAGAATTTCCTCCGCCGTGCCTCGATACACCCGCTCAAATTTTTTTGAAATATCATTACACAGGCAAAGCAACGCGCCGGAGGATTTTGCCGAAACTACCTTCAATGTTGCCTTGATTCTCTTGGGGGATTCGTAGAAAGCCACCGTCCCCGACGGAAAGTTAAATTTTGCCAAGTCCTTCCCGCGTGGCAAAAAGCCCAAAAAAGTGAACCGCGCCGCATCAAAGCCCGAAACCGACAGCGCGGCCGCCACAGCACTTGCCCCGCACACCGGCACGATGGAAATTCCCTCCTCTGCCGCCAGGCTTACCAGCCTGTGACCGGGGTCGGAGATACAGGGCGTTCCCGCGTCGGAAATCAAGGCCACGCTCCGCCCCTCCCGCAACGCGGTTATAAAAAAATCCCCGCGTTTTCCCTCATTAAACTTATGACAGGAAAACATGGGGGTTTTTATTTGAAAATGTGTCAATAAACCGCGGCTGTGGCGGGTGTCCTCGGCGGCAATCAAATCGGCCTCACGCAACACACGAACCGCCCGGGCTGTGATGTCCTCCAGGTTGCCGATGGGTGTTGCTACAATATATAAAGTCGCGGGTGCGGCCTGGGCGGTCAAAGAATAACCTCCGCGCCGCCCCCCGATGGCATCGGCATGTCGAAAGAG
>WQSB01000167.1 GCA_009788085.1 Defluviitaleaceae bacterium | reverse complement strand
AGCAATTTCAATCGAGAACGGTGAAGTCGAGCGCAAGCCGCGACTGCGTCGGCGGCGTTTTTGCGCGATGACTGAACCCATTCTCGATGGAATTGTCTATAGTACGTCGGACGAGGGCAAGTGCCACCGCCTGGCTTGCAAGGCAAGACGGGCACAGGCACTGGCCAAGCCGACGGAATCATTACGTGTCGAGCGTTAGCGCGGCACACTCCAGCCGCCTTTTAGAAATCCCTACGGCCGCGGGGCAATACAGCAATTGACGGTGGTTATATGAAATTAGGCAATGCTCGTGTTTTGGCACTTTCGGCGGTGTTTGCCGCTTTAATTTTTATTTCAATAACACTTTTCCGTATACCAAACGGACTTGGGGGGTTTATCCACTTTGGGGACTCCCTTATTTACGTTGCGGCGGTTATTCTGCCTTTTCCTTACGCGCTGTTTGTGGCGGCCATTGGGCCGGGGCTGTTTAATTTGTTCAGCGAATCCCCATTTTGGTTCCCCTTTACCATTGTGATTAAACCGATTATGGCCCTGTGCTTCACAAGCCGAGGGAGTAAAATCCTAGGTTCGAAGCGCAATATAATCGCGCCCTTTGTTGCCGGCGCGATTAATACAATACTTTATTTTGGCGCGAATATGATTCTTTTTGCCATGGGAATTCTGCCCGGTGGGCATGTTGGCGTATGGGCGGCGGGTGTGGCCGCTTTCCCTGCGTTGCTGGTTCAGGGCGGCGGCAGCATTGTAATCTTCTTTATACTCGCCCATGCCCTTGACCGCCTGAAAATCAAGGAGCGGATTGAGTTTTAGAAGGAGGGGAGATTTACGTGAAAAAAGCATGGTTATTGACACTTTTTATTGTGCTTTTTCTTTCCGCTTGCGGTACGCCGCGTGAAGAAAATGGAGATTACGCTACACAAGATGAAGAGGATTTCACACCCTATGAGGACGTTTACGAAGATGATGAGATTTACACAGCCCGTCAAATGGTAGAGGTTGGCGGCATAATGCGCGAGATTATGCCTGTGGGGTCGCTTTCTATTGAGCATTTTCTTGAGGATATAGATTACATGATTTATGTTCTTAAGAATAATTTTCCTCTTTTAGATGTAGCATATTGGGCGCGTGGTATAAATTATAAAGAGCTTGCGGCCGGGGTTCGCGAAGCCGTGCTTGCCATGGAAGAGCCCTGCGAGGATACGTTTCTGGCGATATTGACTTGGCATTTCATGCCTCTTTTTGGTACGGGGCATTTTATGATTCTTGACCAACAGGTTTTTGACAATATGGACCAAAATATTCATTACGGGGGTTACTCAGGTCAGAAGTGGATGATGAATCGGAATCTTCTGCGTTTTTCGCCTTTAGCGAACCGATTTTATGAACGTGGCAACCAAGAACGCATTGACGCTTATGAGGCGGCGTTGGATAGATTATTGGAGGTATATGGGATGCCATCGAATCGTTTTTGGAGTGATGACAGAATTAGGCAGCCGGTCAATACCAGCAGCATTGAAGAAAATAGGATTGCCTATATTTCTGCGGGACGCTCGATGGAGGAACTCAGGCAAAATCAAGCTCAAATCTCCAATTTTTTTACTCAGATTACAGCCTATGAACACTTGATAATAGATTTAAGGGGAAATAGTGGGGGCAACGCAGACCATTTTTTGAACATTTTACTTGCACCTCTTTTGAGAGAACCAATAGAAAGCCCCAATGCGTTTTTATTCTTTTTTGACGAATACTATGTGCGCAGATTTGGCGACCATTTATTTCAGCCGACCATATATAACGGGTTTATGACAATTTTCGGGCCTTACCGCCCGGTCAATGAGATTTTGGCAGATTATGAGCTTCCGCATATCAGACATGGGGATGTTGAAAGATTCCATTATGGGGCCCCAGCCGGCAGATTCAGGAATATTGAGCCGACCGGTGACGCACCTGTTTTCGACGGCAAAATCTGGCTACTGACTGACCCTAGCCTTGGTTCTGCCGCGCAAAGGGCGGTTTGGTACGCAAAAGAAGCGGGGCACATCACCCTTGTCGGTGATATAACTGGCGGTTGTATTGGCGGGCCGCGCACTTTGGCGTTTATGCCCAACACCGGCATAATATTTTATTTTGATATATTCTATATAACCGACTCACGGGGAAGGCCGCTTGAAGCCGGTACAATTCCGCATCATTTTAACCGTTCCGGCATGGACGCACTTGAAACGGTGCTTGCACTGATTGCAGAAGGGGATGTTGTAGCATCATAGGGAGGGTTTAACCAATCGGGTACATACCACGGCTAATATTCGGGGTATTGTGAGCGGATACGCTTATATTTTCACCATTTTTTGAAGCGAGAAAATCCTTGTCGGGTTTTGTCGCTCTTTTTTATGGAAAATTTTGAAAATGACTTCCGATTTACCCCTTGGAAATTCCTAATAGTGAGCGGGTGTAGTCTTGGCTGATGTTTCGCAGATTACTACCGTTCTAAATTCATTCAAGGAGGTTTTGTCTATGAACAAAACAGAGGGCAAGATTACGGCGTTGTACCAACGATTATCTTCTGATGATGGTACGCCTGATGAAAGCAACAGCATACAAAATCAGAAGATTTTATTGGAGCAGTACGCCCACGCAAACGGTCTTACTAACATTCGTCATTATGCAGATGACGGCATTAGTGGTCTACGTTTTGATGACCGCCCCGGCTACGTCCGTATGATGGATGACATTGAAAACGGCTTTGTTGCGGTCTGCATTATTAAAGACATGAGCAGGCTGGGTCGTGACCATATCCGTGTTGGTTTATCAATGGAAACCATGCGGATTAACGGAGTTAGGCTGATTGCTGTAACTGACGGCGTAGACACATCAAAGGGTGATGACGATTTTATGCCGTTTAGGAACATTATGCACGAGTTTTACGCCAAGGACAGCTCAAAAAAGGTGAAAGCTGCTTATCGTGCGAAAGGCATGAGTGGCAAGCCAATCGCTTCTGTTCCGCTTTACGGCTACAAGAAACACCCCGATAACAAGGATTTTTGGATTATTGATGATGAAGCTGCCGCCGTTGTTCGCCGTATCTTTGGCATGGTTATGGAGGGTCATGGGCTATATCACATTTGCTACACATTATCGAGTGAAAAAGTGCTTGCCCCCGGTTATTACCAAGCAAGCAAAGGCACAGGCAAGTGGCTGAACCGCAAACTTCCCGACCCTTACACTTGGAACATGGTAACGGTTGATAGGATGTTGAAAAAGCGTGAGTATTGCGGCGATATAGTCAACTTCAAGACCACAAAGCACTACAAAGACAAGCACAGCAAGTGGAATGACGAGAATGATTGGGTTGTTTATGAAAATGCGTTTGAACCGATTATCGACCATGTGACATTCGAAAACGTCCAACGCATCTACAAAGCCACGAAAAAGGTCAGAGCCGATAAAAACGGCCAGCATCACCCATTGGCGGGGCTTTTGTTCTGTTCCTCATGCGGAAACAAGATGTATATATTTCGTGAGGGCAACAAAGGCAGATATGAAGGCAAGCCATACGCCCAATGCGGTCATTACAGGGGCAGTTATGACAAAATCTCACACCACTACGCTCCATTATGCAAAATAAGCCGCCGTATTACTGTTGAGAGCCTTATGGAAGTCGTGCGGAACACCATCAAAGCCGTAGCCGATTACGCCAAATCCGACAAAGAGGGCTTTGAAAAAATGTTGCGTGAACTGCTTATCAAGGAACAAACAGGCGAGGTCAAGGCGAAGCAGAAACGGCTTATTATCTGTGAAAAACGCCATGCCGAACTGAACACCTTGCTCAACAGAATTTACGAAGATAATGCCCTCGGTCGGCTTGATGCGGAGCGTTACGAATGACTACGATTATTCCGATGATGACGAGTAATCGTAATCCACCGCAACCGCAAAAACCAAATCAGCGTGCCAATCCGCACGCAAGACCCGCAAAGCCTACTCGCTAACACGCTTGTAGGCTTTGTTACTTTCTCCGAAAGTAAACCCCTTATCACCTTTGACACCCTACCGCAAGCGGCATGGCATCAAAGGTGGGGGGTCTTGCAGACGGCTAAAAACAAAACCCAAGTGCAACACCCACACCCAAACCGAAAGGAGCAAGCCCACATGACCACCCGAAAAATATCACACGCAAGGGGCAGAGGTTCACTCAACCACAACAACCGCAATCACGTTTACGGAAATGTTGACCCAAGCAAAACGGAAAATAATATTTACTACGCCAAAGAAAGTTTAGATGAAGCATATCATAAATGCTTCGGGCAAGCATTAGAGGTTTATAACGCCAAGCAAAAACGAGCAGGCCGCAAAATTGACGATTACTATACTCACCTTTTCGGCAATGCCAACAAGGACACGGTGGCCACTTCATCAAATAAAGAAAAATCTTTCTATGAAATTGTGGTCGGCATTGGTGGCATGAATGACACCGCCGTTGGTTCAGCCGAGGGCGAACTGGCGGCCAAGATACTTGACGAATACGCAAGGGGCTTTGCTGTGCGAAGCCCAAACTTTTATGTATTCAATTCCGTGCTTCACTTGGACGAAAAAACGCCGCATCTTCATATTGATTATGTGCCGATTGCCGAGGGCTATAAAAACGGCATGGCAAAACGCAACAGCCAATCCGTTGCATTACAGCAAATGGGCTTCGGCAAAAATAAGAACTCCATCAATGAATGGCGTAAGCGTGAACGACTAATATTGCGTGAACTTTGCCAACAATACGGCTTGGAGGTTGCCGAGGAATCCAAAGGGCGAGGACATACCCTCACGCCCGACGAGTACAAAAAAATGTGTGACGAGGTTAAGGACGAACTACGAACAGACCCCGACTTGGTGGACGAATTAAAGGGTGAATTGCGCCATGACTTTATCACAGAGCATAGACAATCTCTTGTCCAAGAAGCTGAGGAAGCCGCCGCTGATGAGATAGGCGCACTCAACCGCAAGCTGGCAGAGGAAACACGCCCACGGCTTGAGGGTTTTATCGCATCAGAACAACGTGTAAACGCCATGATTGACGGCATGAGGGAGGAAACCAGAGGTTGGGGTAACAATAAGAAGCCCCATACCGTTATTGAAATCCCCAACACAACCAACGAACAAGCCATAACTGTTTTACGAACAGCACAAGAAAGTGCCAAAAATGCCGCTAATTCCAAGAAATTCAGAGCAAGCCGAGATAAAGCCATCACAGAAAAAAACACCGCTGTTGAGGAGCGTGATGCCGCTGTTAAAGCAAAGGAAACCGCTAACGGTGAAGCCCAAAAATACAAACAGCTTTATATCAAAGAACAAAATTATACTTCTGATTTGACTTCAAAATTAGACCATCAGAGAAGCGAAGCCAAGCGTTGGGAGGGCAATTATAACAACCTTTACCGCCAGCACGTTCAACTAAAGAGAAGTAAGGGATTGGAGATATAGTATCTATAAAACCAAACTTGCTGAAAAAGGGCTTCTATCTCGAAAATAAGAAATAGAAGCCCTAAAATCTAAATCATTTCAAATATTTTTTGCAATGCATTAACAGCTTCTTCTCTTTCTTCGTCATCATCGGCAAACATGAATCCCTGCACAAGTCTATACCCAAATTTAACGAGTATCATTTCACGGATAAATTTATCGGTGATGTTAGAAATGTCCATATGCTCCGCTATGCCCTTATAGTAGGCGGGTATTAGCTTTTGGCAGTATTCTTCAAAGTTATCATAATCAATATCATCGGAAATCAGACTTGCCAAGTCTTCGCCTAAATAGCCCCAACCTGCGGTATCCCAATCAATTAGGCGTATTTTTCCGTCAGCGTAAATTATGTTTTCTATCCAAAAATCTCTATGGCATAGCACGACAGGAAGCTTTGATATTTCATTGAACAGGGTGTCCATTGTATCATCAATACCCATAATCATCTGCTTTAAGTATTGCGGTATTCCGCACTCATCAGAACGCAAATAGCTGTACTCAAAGGATTTACCAGAGGCAAGCTGAATTGTGCCATTTTTGATAGCTTCTTTTTGCTCATCTTCAAGTGGGCAATCTTCGACAATCAGTTCCTCGTAGCTATATTTTTGCGTATGCCATTGCTTATAATCTCCTTTGAGATAGCCAGTATTGCCAAAATTGGAGAGGGCTTTCACTAATTCGGGCTGGCTATATATCTTGCCTTGGAAACGCCCAAGTTCAAAGGCAGCTTG
>WQSB01000166.1 GCA_009788085.1 Defluviitaleaceae bacterium | reverse complement strand
CGGCGGTAGCCGTTAAGGAAATGCCGTTTTTTTCCGCCTTACCAGCCGTCCAAAGCCGTAGCCTTAAGCGAACAGAATCCCAAGCCCCACACCGACGGCCCCTCGGGCCCAACGTAAATGCTGTTGCCCTGCGATGGGGTGCATTTTTTTGACAAATTCTAAGAATCGTTCTATAATGCCCGAGCTGTAGAAAAACTACACACACAGCCTAATGGAAGGGCTGTGGAGGACTAACCCAAGGAGGTGCCATTAATGGCCGTAATTTCCATGAAACAATTGTTGGAGGCCGGCGTGCACTTTGGTCATCAGACCAGACGCTGGAATCCCAAAATGGCGGAGTTTATCTTCGCGGAGCGTAACGGAATTTATATCATCGACCTGCAAAAAACCGTTCGCAAAATCGACGACGCATACCGCGCGGTAAGCGAAATCATCGCCGACGGCGGCGAAATGCTGTTTGTGGGCACAAAGAAGCAAGCTCAGGAATCTATTAAAGAAGAAGCGATTCGTTGCGGCATGTACTATGTCAACGAACGTTGGCTGGGCGGAATGCTTACCAACTTTAAGACCATGCAGCTTCGTGTGCAACGCCTGAAAGAGCTTGAAAAGATGCAAGAGGACGGTCGTATGTCCCTTCTTCCCAAAAAAGAAGTGGCCAAGCTTGAGCATGAAATGGAAAAACTTCAGCGCAATTTGGGCGGCGTAAAGGGCATGAAGCGTGTGCCCGACGTGTTGTTCATCGTGGACGCCCGCAAGGAGCGCATTGCAATCCAAGAGGCCCGCACGCTGGGAATTCCCATCGTGGCCATTGTGGACACAAACTGCGACCCAGACGAAGTTGACTATGTAATCCCCGGCAATGACGACGCAATCCGCGCCATTAAGCTGATAGCCGGAAAACTGGCCGACGCAGTCCTGGAAGCCAAGCAGGGCGAATCCGACGACGAGGGCGATGTTGAAGCCGCGGCTGTCGCTATTGCCGAGGGCACAGAAGCCCCCGTTTTTGAAGCCGAAGAAACCCCATCAGAGGATATTGAGGAAATAGTAGAATAAATGAGGTGTAGTATATGCAAGTAACCGCAGCAATGGTAAAAGAACTGAGAGAAATGACGGGCGCGGGCATGTCCGCCTGCAAAAATGCCCTTACGGAAGCAAACGGCGACATTAAGCGCGCGTCTGAAATTCTGCGCGAAAAAGGCCTTGCCGCCGCCGCCAAAAAAGCCGGACGCATAGCCGCCGAGGGTCTTGTGGCCGCCGCGATTTCAGATGACCGCAAAAGAGGCGCGATAGTCGAAGTAAACAGCGAAACCGACTTCGTGGCCAAAAATGAGGATTTCGTAAACTTCGTTAAGCAAGTGGCCCAGCAGGTTTTGTCCTCGGGTGCGGAAACACCCGACGTGCTTTTGGCGGAAAAATGGGCTCCCGACCCGTCCCAGACGGTACAGGACGTCTTCACCCAAAAGGTAGCCATAATCGGCGAGAACATCGGCCTGCGCCGCTTTTCCCGCTATGAAGTCGGCGACGGCGAGGCCGTAGTGGAATATATTCACGGCGGCGGCCGGGTGGGTGTTATGCTAAAAATCACAGCCTCAACCATTACTGACGCCATAATCGAAGCAGGGCGCAATGTTTGTATGCAAATTGCCGCAATGTCGCCCCAATTCGTAGCCCGGGAAAACGTCCCCGAGGAATATATCAACAGCGAAACGGACTTCCTCACCAAAACGGCCCTGAAGGAAAACGAAGAGGCCGACAAGCCAAAACCCGCCAACATTATCGAGGGTATGGTAAAAGGTCGCTTGGCAAAGCAGCTTAAGGAAATTTGCCTGCTTGACCAGGAATATGTAAAAGACGGTGATTTAACCGTAGGCGCGTACCTTAAAACCGTAGGCGCGGACGTAAAGGTCAGCCGCTTCACCCGCTACGAAAAGGGCGAAGGCATCGAAAAGAAGGAAGAAGATTTTGCCGCCGAAGTGGCAAAGGCTATGAATGTGTAAGCCAAATAAAGCTTGTCGATTTCAGGGCAACAGCATTTACTTTGGAGTGGGGCGACCGTAGGGGTCAACAGCGCAGGGAGTGGGTGCGCTAATGCAAAGTCGCACGACTTCGCTAGATGCACACCCACTCCCTGCGCTGTTGACCCCTACGGTCGCCCCACTCCAAAGTAAATGCTGTTGCCCTGTGTCGATTTTAATAAAATGGACAAGCTTTTACTTGCTTGATATAATGGGCTATTACAATGTAGGAACTAAAAGGAGGCGAGCGACATGACCAGTAAATACAGCGTTAGGGAGTTGGCAACGCACATTTATTGTCTTTTTGACGAACCGCTGGAGCAGTTAAAGCTTGAAAAGCTATGCTACTATGCACAGGCTTGGTATTGCTCCCTTTACAATGAAAGTCTTATTGACGAAGATTTCATTGCTGCAAAAACCGGCCCAAAGCTTCCGTCTCTGAGAAATGGGTCTTTATTTGACGGCAGTGGGGCGTTGCAAATTTCTGGCGAAATGGTTAGTCTTAAGTCCAACAGTCCAGACAAGGATACCCTTATGATTAAGGAGCCTAAGGTGCGTAATCTTGTTGAATCCGTACACAAAATGTATGGAGGCTATTCAGGTGCTGTACTTAGTGAGATTACCCATACAGAGCCTCCATGGCAAAAAGCGGTGAGTTTTGCCACAATAACTAGGAAAGACGTAGCAATTTCACGCGAAGATATGCAAAATTTCTACAATTGGAGGCATAATTTTTATGCTATGATATGCCAACGAGAAGAAGTATACAAATTGAGAAAGCTGACTGTTGACGAGAAAGCTCTGGTTCTTGATGACTTAAATCCGAATGACAATAAGCACTATACAGAGGTGCTACATGGTTTAACCCCAAGTGTCAGTAGCGCGGAGATTGGTAAAATATATCCCGCCAAGGACATTAATGGTAGCTTGTTTGAATATTTTAAGGCAGAAAACAGTATACTTGTTATAATAACCCCTAGGGTCAAGGAGTATGCTGTGAAAATTATGAGTGATTTATCTGACCTGAAGAATCGTGTGCGTATAGGTTCGGTTAGCTTCCATTGGCAAACCTACAAAAGTAAGGTAGAGGGTAATCGTTATATGTATGCGTCTCCTGAACTTGGGATTATGGTCTGTCAAAAGACTGTGGATGATGCCATCAATGATGCTTTAGAGAACTTAGAGCATCAGTTCCATGTATATAGTACGATGCCATGTGCCCCCCAAGATACGAAAGAAAAGGAACTGGTGTGCTTGGCATATAGTGTTTACAAGTCTAGCCTCACTGAGTTTTTGCCTCTTCTTGGACTTAATATAAGCAGCCAACAACAAGGAGAGGTGCTGGAATGCGAGCTCGTTGTTATGTAGTGGTAACGTTAGGAAAGCTTTTAGAAAAGTATGATTATAAACTATTGATGGAGCACATAAAGCATAAAACATATACCCATGAAACCAAAAAGCGGATTATCTTACCCATAAGTGGACATTTTGGTGAGTGGTTAGTGCATAATAGAGTGCTTCCGCAGCTTGGAATAACTTTTGAAGAGTTTGAGCAAGTATATGAGTCGCTAAGGCACATTCCAGAAAGTAACATCTAAAACACTAAAGATGAAAATAAATTCGCAAAATTCGACCCCAACAGGTAGAATATACTTGTTGGGGTTTTTCTTATGAAATTGTCAAGTTATTGGATGAACCGCAATATTAATGAAGGAGGAGTGTTTTATGCCTGAGTACATCGAATTATATCTGTTTGCTGGTGTGATATTTTTACTACTGGCGGTATTACTGGTGATTTTTAGAAACGGGAAACGTACGGAGGACCAACTGCGCAAATTCCGGGAGGATATGTTTTCGCATATTACAAGCGATAACCGGTTTTTGAGGGAAGAAATCGACGGCCGGCTTGACCGTTTGCGAAACAGCTTGATGCAGGTGTTTGACTCCGGCCGGGAGTCAAATCAAAAGGCAATTGCCGGCTTGTCCAAGGATATGCAGGATGGGCTGCACAGCTTTTTGCGTCATACGTCGGAGGGTTTGGAGTCGATACGAAGCAGTGTGGACGGTAAGCTGACCGGAATTCAGGCGTCAAACGAGAAGAAGCTGGACGAAATGCGAATTGTTGTAAACGAAAAGCTGGAAAAAACCTTGGAGACACGTTTGCAGAAGTCCTTCGAGGTTGTGAGCACCCAGCTTGAAAGCGTAAATCGCGGTCTTGGGGAAATGAAAACCGTGGCACAGTCGGTGGGCTCGCTTAACAGGATTTTGGCGGGGTCCAAGTCCCGTGGGATTTTGGGCGAGGTTCAGCTTGGGCAGATTATCGAGGATATGCTGCCGTCCCAGCTGTATGACAAGGAGATTGCTACTAAGGTGGGCTCGTCGGCGCGGGTGGAGTATGCAGTCAAGCTTCCCGGCGCGGAGAACGGCGGTCATGTGTATCTTCCGATTGATTCGAAGTTCCCGCTGGAATCCTACGAACGGCTGTTGGACAGTTACGAAGCCGGCGACACAGCGGAAATCGAGTCGGCCCGGAAAGCTTTGCTTGCGCGGATAAAGGCATTTTCCAAGGAGATTCGAGACAAGTACATTTCCCCGCCGGAGACCACTCATTTTGCGGTGATGTTCCTTCCCACGGAGGGGCTATACGCGGAAGTGGCCCGTGAAGCAGCTTTCTTCGAAGAACTGCGGCAGACTGGCATTATCATTGCCGGGCCGACGACTTTTTCCGCGATGTTGAATTCGTTGCAGCTGGGCTTTAAGACTTTGCAAATTCAAAAGGGCGCGGCTGATATCGAAAAGACCTTGGGCGCGGTCAAAAAAGAATTCGGCAAATTCGAGGACGTGCTGAAAAAGGCCCATCACCGTATCACCCAGGCCGGAACGGAAATTGAAAACCTGGTGGGCACGCGCACCAACGCCATAAACCGCAGCCTGCGTGAGGTTCAAATTTACACCGGGGATGAGAATTTGCTTGGAATCGCTGATGACGAGGTCTTTACATTTGAATCGGGTTCTGTATAATCTAATTAGGGAATTTTGTTTTGAGGATGGGAACAGTCCATGAATTTTACGCACTTCGACTTGGGGAATCTTAACAAAGGAAGAGTTGTAGAGGTGCATCTTACGGGGAACGCGGCAAATGTATTTTTGATTGACAGTGCCAATTTGGCTCGATATAAAAAGTGCTCAGAGTTTCAGGCTGTTGGGGGGCTAATGAGGTCTACGCCGGTCAGACTTCAAACATCTCACACGGCTCATTGGCATGTAATCGTGGATTTACCCGCCGGAACAGGCTCCGTCAAGTCTTCCTATCGTGTTTTAAATAGCTCGGATGTTACCATAACCAGTGACAAGCTGCTGAATTTTAAACCTTCGATTGCGCAGAAGCGTGCCGTTTCCGCCTTGGCAATGAAGACGCCAGTTGCTAAGACCGTGTCGGCGGAACCCGTTTCGAAGGAGAGTATCGTTTGTAAAATGTGCGGGCGAGAGGTTGCCGGCGGGAAATTTTGCCCGGACTGCGGCACTTCTTTGGATAAGAAATGTCCGCAATGCGGTATAATTGCCGCGGCCACCAGCAAATTTTGTGTGGAATGCGGGTATAGTTTGTAGATGGGGCCGTCTCGTGGGCACCACCGGACACCGGGCATACGATGGGCGCGAAAACCCCGTGAATTTAAAATTTTGTTATTTTAAGTATGATTCGGTCTTTTTTAGTATGTCCTTCCAAAGAATCTATTTTGACCCGTCCAAGCCCGCGCACGGTAATTACGTCGCCGGGGGCTATGGGGCGGGTCTTTTTTGCGGGCTTCCAGTTGACGAAAACTTTTTCGGACTCGATTAAAGCGGTGGATTTTCCGCGGGAAATGTTAAACGCCGCGCCAAGCACCGCGTCCAGCCGCAAAGAGGGCACGGTAATGTGTTTTTCGACGCCGGGGGTTTCAGTGCCGGGAAGGGGCGCATCTAATGAGGCCTTTACAGAGGTGCGTTTCACCTGCACAAGATTTTCGCAGATAAAAGCCGCCACATCGGTAATTACATACACTACCGCGCCGGATTCCCCCAGCAAAATATCGCCGATTTTGCCCCGGTCAAGCCCCAGCCCAAGGGTCGCACCCAAGTAGTCCCGGTGCGTCGGCGGCGCGGAAAAGCGTTCGTTATAGGTTATGCTTACGGGGCTTATGGGGAATTCGTCGCCTTTGGCGTCGGCGGTGGTTTCCGGGAAAAACCCCAGCATTCGCCGTTCGGCATTGTCGTGGCCGCCGTGGGCTATAGTCGGCATGTCCGCGCTCTTCTCCAGC
>WQSB01000165.1 GCA_009788085.1 Defluviitaleaceae bacterium | reverse complement strand
CGTTCATTTCAATATCTGAAACCACATGGATACGTGCCAGCACGGGGCCACGGTTGTACATGGTTTGTATGCCCGTGACAAAGCCGGCCGCATCCAAAGCCAGGCACGCTACCCCCTTTCATGCGGTGCGGCGGGTAGTACAGAAGGTGCAACGGCGTACAGAGGTTAGAGCGGGAGCGGTGCGGTCCGTTTCGGAGAGAACTCCTTCCGGAGATGGCAAAACCCGTCTATGGCATAGAAACGTTTGTTCGACTGCTGCAAACAAGCAATATCACGCAACGTGTAAGGTGTCAATATTCTTTATTCAAAAAATAATTTGCCAGATTCGAAGTATTGTCGATGAAGGGTTCAATCAGCGGCAGGCGGGTGGTAATCAAGGTGGTTACGCCCGGGCCGTGGCCGGCTATCGCGCTGTTGCCGTGGATGACTACGCCGATTGTGCAGGCTCCTGCGCGGTAGGCGCGGCCGTAGCGGTTGTCTGCGTTGGTGACGGCAACTATGTCGCCGAAGCGCAGGTCTGCCAAGCCGTATTTTTCTATCATGCCGTCGTCGAACATAGTAATGTCATAGTCACCCCGGGTGGTGCTGGACGCACCCAAGCCGCTGCCCATTATGTCCGCAGGCACGATTTTTGCCACGCCTATTTTCAGCTTACCGGCCGATTCTTGGATGTTCATTTTCTCCAAAAGGGCGGGGCTTGTGTTGCGTAGCTTTATTTCCGGATAATCCAAAAGCTCCATGCCTTGGCCGCTGGCCTTTACCATTATATTGTCGTCGATGTTGAGCTTTTCCAGTGTTTCCGCCGGAAAGTGTATCATCAGATGTTCGCAGCCGCCGTGCTTGCCCGTTACAATTCCCTTATCACCCTTGGCGTCGCCGCTTCGCACTATGGCTTCGTTTCCTATGCAGCTGAGAACCGTGTAGGCTTGGTTAAACTCGTCGTCCTTATGGCGTGTGGAAACCCCCGGCTCAAGATGGTCCGCCACCCAGCCTATGCACGGGTCGCCGATTTGGGCATTGTATGTAATGCCTCCCGTCCCCTGAAGCCATATCACGCCGCCGTCCACGGTTATGCGTCCCGCCGCGCCGCCTTTTGGGTGCCACACCGCCCCCGCCACCGATACTATGGGAAGTTTGTCTTTGTTTGTCTTAATCATGCCGCTTGCACTCCTTTTTCTGAGAATTTTACATATGCCAGGCCTAAGCAATAGGCCAACACGTCACCAATCATTACAACTACGCGGTGCATTATCAGGGCCGCCAGAAGGATATCATCATAAACCAGGCCCGAAAGAAACATCATCATCACGGCCTCGCGAATACCAAAGCCGCTGGGTGCGCCGGGGGTAAGAAAGCCCGCCAGCCAAGCCAGCAGATACAGCCCCACGATTGTTACGGCCAAACCGGAGGTCATGGGCTGGCCCAAAAGCCGAAGGGTAAGCATAAAGGTCGAGCCCCAAAGGAACATAAGGAGTAACGCGACGCCGAAGCGTTTTACCAGCACCGAGAGTTTTAGAATCTCCACGGTTTCCATGAATTTCCTAACCGCGGTCGAAATTTTGCCCCAAAAAATATATAACGGCAGCACCCCCGCCAGCAGAATTACTCCCACCGCCAAGAAAATAAACGGCATAATGTCATATGTGTACAGGTTCAAGATATACGTTGTAGTGTAGTTGAAGGACAGCAGCAGCGCGACCAAAATCGCGGCGATGGCAATCATCGCCCCTTCCAGCACCGTTGAGAAAACCAGCTTACTGTGTGTCAGTGTTTTTGTATCAACGACCATTTTGTGCCGCCCCGCTACATACATAACGCCGCCCGGGATATATTTATACAAATTTGACAGCAAGTACACACTCACCGCCAGCGGCCGCGCAACCGTCACGCCGGAGACATTCCTCACCAGCGCGCGAAAATTCAGCGACGCGCCCATCATCGCAATGCCTTCCCCTGCGGCCACGGCAAGAAGCCCCGTCACAACCCATGGCGAAGCCAGCCAAGAAAAGTCTATTCCATATGCTATAAACCGACGGGCGATAAACCCCAATGACACCAGCATCAAAAGCGTTCCCGCCCATGAGACTATTTTTTTCGAGTTGATTTTCTTTGTTGTTTCCATTACTTTCCCCGTTTCAATTTATCCCTCCTAGAGTATACGCTAAAATGAGATTAAACAAGCCATTTTGGGGAAATATTTTTAAAACAAACATGCCGTAAACTTCATAACAAGGTTTTTCGCGCAAAAAAAGAGGCCGTCTCGTGAAACGGCCCCAAGTGCTTTCTTAATCTTTTAAAGTTCCCGATAGTCTCATCTCTTCTATAACACGATTTATATCCTCTTGCTCCATTTCAGAACGTACTGCCTCTATAGCATCCTCCAAACTGGGCAGTTTGCCCACGCCGGCTTCGCTTTGTATTTTTAACAGAGTACGAAGATGCCGTCTGTGAAATTTACTCCAATCAGTATTGGTTGCCATACAAACACCCCTTTCGCAGTTTTCCTAAGTATAACACACCCCGCACCAATGCCACAAATAAAAATCATCTCATGGCAGTTTAGCTTGTCAATGAGATGATTTTTTGTTCTTGCCCAAAGGCTTTAACCCACACGAGGTGGTATTTCAAAACGTGTAATCCAATCTTGATAACAGCTTACGCAGAGGTCAATGTCATGAGCCTCGCCATCGTAGGGCGAGTGGTACCCCCATGTCTTGGAAAGCGAGACATGGTCATCTAAATAGCCGACATCGTTTTTGTTTACGCCTTGGCCGCAGGAGTTGCAACGCACTTCGGCCAGCTGCGGCTGGGGTGTGCTGCGCTCCATGAAAATTCTCATCCCCAAGTTCCCCCTCACTTAGTATAATACAAGCTCCCAAATGCGGTTCTTAGCGGCGGGCAAAAAGCCATTAAAATCCGCAGAGGCCAAAACATGCCGGGAATTATTAACGTTTTCCTTCCCATTTTCCGCCGAATCCACCGGATTAACGCGGCAGTGTTGACATGCTTTTCGTCTTGCGGGCGAAAAATGCCACGCGCCCGGGTTTGTATTACCATACATAAAAATTCCGATAAATTGTCAATATATAAGATGCTTCGTTTGTTGCTGCTGTCCGGGACAATCACCAGCCATTTGGCCAGCTTTACAAGTTGCGTAAATTTTCCGGGACAATTCTTGCCGTAAACCATGGGCGGCCGCAAAACTGCTACGGCAAATTCCGCGCTTTCGAGCTTTTTTAGTCCCCGCTCCGCTTGAAATTTTGACAGCCCATAATAATCATTATGCCGCGGATTTGCTTTCGTATCCTCGGAGATTTCACCCTCTTTTTTGCCATAAACCGCCATCGAGCTTAAATACACAAACTGCCCCACCCCGGCAGATTTTGCCTTTTTTGCAACTTCTACGGCAAGGTCACGATTCACCGCAAAATACAGATACGCATTTTCCTTTGTTTGCTTTCGATGAGCGATTCCCGCCGCGAAAACAATGCTGTCGTACCCTTCGAAGCTAACTTGCTTCCAGCCGTCAAAGGAGTCTGCAATATCAATTTCAACTTCGGCGGAATAGCGCGCTTTTGCGTAATCCGCAAAACTCTCTCCGATGTATCCGCCCGCGCCCACTATCAGAATTTTTTTCATGCGCCCTTACCCGTGCCGCCCTCTTTTACGCCGCTTCCAGCTACCGCACAATACGCCGTCCGGAAAAGTATATACATGTCAATAAGAAATCCTATTCGTTTCGCGTAAATGCCGTCCCACTTTGCTTTAACTTTTATGGGGAGCTCGTCCCGGCCCTTGATTTGTGCAAGCCCCGTCAGCCCCACAGGAATCACGTTGGCCCCGTACTTCTCCCGTTCGGCTATTAAATCATCCTGATTCCACAAAGCCGGCCGCGGCCCAACCAAGCTCAATTCGCCTTTTAAAATGTTAAAAATCTGCGGCAGCTCGTCCAAGCTGTATTTTCGCAAAAATTTCCCCACCGGCGTGATAAACGCTTCGGGGTTTTTTAGCAAATGCGTCGGCACGTCCTTTGGCGCGTCCACGTACATGCTGCGAAATTTGTATATCATAAAAAATTTCCGGTTTCGCCCATATCTTTTCTGCTTAAAAAACACACCTCCACGGGAAGTCACCTTCACCAGAGCCGCCAGCGCAACCATAAGCGGCACCCACAGCGGCGCGGCAATCGCGATGAGCGCGATATCCAAAATTCGCTTTACATATATATACATATGGGACAACCTCTCTGATTATTCGGGATTTGAAGAAATTATATTTACAGGGGTTTGAGTCACAACCCAAATATCATCACCCGTAAACCCGCATTTTCTATACAGGCCCTCCGGGTTCGAGGCATTATCGACTTCACCGCTGACGGTGACAAAAGCAGCCCGCTTATTAAGCCTTGAAAGCAGCTCCCGTACAATTGCCTCTCCAAAACCTTTGCCTCGATAATCTGGCAAGGTTTGTATCCACTCCAAAGAACCCTCGCCGAGAGCCTCATCGTAATCCGCAATGCCAAGGGCCGACGGAGCTTTCCTCAACTCGTCCCAGACGAATACCCACAGGTCATTGCTGAAAACAGGATATTCCGACCACTGTAAAATTTTCTCCTTAGTTTGATTATATCCTTCATAGCAACGATTTATGAAGTCAGCCACAAACCCCGCCTCGTCGGGCATAGCCACGTTCCGAAAGACATACCCGTTTGGCAAAACAGCTTCGGGGCATTCTTCCATATGATGAATCAGCCGAAAATAGCGAGTGCCATCAGGCTCATCCTCTTTCGACAAAGCACTCTCAAGAAAAATATTTATTCCTTTAGGTTTTGGAAACCAATGCTCTTTCCAAAACGCAGTGGCAAGAGCTCCGCAGGGGTTCCGCAAGTATTGTTCCTTCAAAGACTCCCTGTCCACAAAAAACCAAGGGTCTTCCGAAAGCTTCTTAGCGGCTGCGTCCCATAGGCTGCAAGCATCCAAAATGAGAACATCGGCATTTAATATTTTACCCTTGTTTACGTTAACGCACTCCGAGACGCGGTCATACCGCTGCCGGATGCCTTTGAAATCGTGTCTGTAATGGAAAATATCCTCTGTATTGCCGTCATTGTCTTCAATAGAAACCTTTGTAGCCTCATTTTCCAGCACATAAGGGATATTTGCGGCTTCTTCCACACCATGCATAAAGGTATTGGGCTTGAGGCCGCAGCCAAGCATTAGGATTTTGCCTTTGTATTCAGTCAGCAGCCTAAACGGCGAATTTTCACCAACGGGTGTTCTGTCAAGATAGTGACGGAATGTGATTTGTTCCGCATTTACGCCATATGCGCAAACAGAATGTGTCGGGTGTACACTTCGGATTACACCGGGGTGTTTTCTAAAAACTTCGGGGATTGCCCCAACGCAGCTTGGAGTATTTTTAGCAGAAAATCTGGGATTGTCTTTCGATACAAGCTTCCAGCTTAACGCCGGCATTAAAAGAGTTCCGTTAGGCAGGGCCTCTATTAACGCCCGTATTACAGTTTCCGCGCCGACGTCAACCCACCCGAGAGACCTTAACGATGAATGGACAAGAAGTGTATCCCCGGGCATGATGCCGAGTTTGTGTATGTCACAGACCAGCTGCTTGATAATTTTATTCATTTTTACGCATCATCCTCTGGCGCAATAATAACGGATACAGCACTCTATTTTACCATGCTTTGTGACCATCTGTAAGCGTCAAATAGAAAGGGCCAGGGCAACAATGTTTACTTTTTCATTTCTTGCGCACACGGGGAAGTTGAGATACCTGAATCAGGTATTTTTCGTGCGTGTTTTCAGTGTTTACAGAAACCTCGTGTAAAGGGGTGTTTCCGAAAGACTCAGAACTACGACAAAAAACGTGAGCCCGAAATTCCGGACTCACGTTTTTTGTTGGGGGCTTTAAGCCGCCCGGGATTTAATTATCCTTCAAGTGTTACAACTACATTGGGGAAGTCTCCGTCAAAGGTTACGAAGCGTCCGAATGCGTTTGTGAGGAAACGAATGGGCACGAATACACGACCGTCAACGTTCATCGGTGTTACGGAACCTGTGGGGCCCGTTCCGTGGCCATCTCTTGCGGCAAAGGTTGCGATGTCATGTCTTTGACCGTTGATGAAAGCATAGTTTTGGCCAACGGTCATGACAACTTCAACCGGGGTGCCGTCGAAATGCATACCTGTGAGGGTAACAACGCCGTCATCAAATCCGGTGCTGCCGCTAATCCAGTGTGCGAACACACGTGGGCTAAGCATACCCATGGTGTAATTGGCGTTTACCGGGTTGGGAACAAATCTGAAGGGAGCTTCCACAAGTTGCGGGTCGTTGTCCACATTTGTCCAGATGCTG
>WQSB01000164.1 GCA_009788085.1 Defluviitaleaceae bacterium | reverse complement strand
GCGGGTTACGAGCCGTTACACGGTGGTGCTTGCCGCGGCGAAGCGTGCGCGCCAGCTTACGGACGGCGCGCATCCGCTGACCTATGCCCCGACGGACCGGGCGGTGAGTATCGCCGTAAAGGAAATGAGCGAGGGAAAGCTGCGCATTCGGGTGCAGGAGGATTTGCTGGACGGAAACTATGAGCGCATGATTAAGGACCAGTATCGTTATCGCGGGTTGTCGGCTCTGTCCAAGGACGATTTGCGCGAGGAATTAAAAGAGGATTACAAGCCGGAGCGTTACAGCATGGACGATGACGACGGCGAAATTTTCCCGGCAGACTCGTATACAGACGACACGACCGAGGAGATTGAAAAGGACGAAGATTTTGGCCTCTACGAAGACAACGAGGACTCTGTGGAAGCCTTTGACGAGTAAGTGTGAAAATTTGCGAAGCGAATTTTTGCACCAACCGATTTCTGCCGCTGCCGTCAGGCGGCATGGATTAAAGTATGCCTTAATATGCGTGGATGTATTGCACGGCGATGTTGACCGTCTGTTTCATTATGCAATTCCGGAGGAAATATCCGGCGTATTGGAAAACGGAAAGCGTGTGCGAGTGCCCTTCGGCAAGGGCGGCGGTTTAAAAATCGGATATGTAATGGGAATCGCCGACCGGCCGCCGGAGGACATTTCCGCCGATAAAATCAAGGCGGTTCACAGCGTATGCGATGATTTTCCCGCTCTGCGGCCGGACACGCTGGAGCTGGCGCGGTGGATGAAAAATAAATACTATACAACTTTGGCTGCCTGCGTGCGATGTATAATTCCCGGAGCAAAGCCCGACGGGCGGTTTTTTATGCCGAGGAAGCGCGCGAAGAGTAAAGTGTCAGCTTCGCAGGCAGATGCCGCCGCGGAGCTGGATTTCGGCATTTCACTGACGGCGGAGCAGCAGCACGCGGTCGAACAAATTTCGAAAAGCCTAAGCGGGGAAGGCAATCGTCCGCCCTTTTTATTGCATGGCGTAACGGGAAGCGGCAAAACGGAGGTTTATCTCCATGCGATTGCGCAGGCTCTTGCGAATGGGCGTCAGGCCATTTTGCTTGTGCCGGAAATCGCACTGACGCCGCAAATGGTAAATCTGTTTACGGCACGGTTTGGCGGCGCGGTTGCCGTAACCCACAGCCGCCTGACCCCCGGAGAGCGTTTTCAAATATGGAAATCCGCCATGGACGGAACGGTAGGACTGCTTATCGGGCCGCGTTCGGCAGTGTTCGCGCCTTTTGAGAATCTGGGGCTGATTGTCATAGACGAAGAGCACGAGCACACCTACCACTCCGAAACCTCTCCAAAATATGACGCACGGGAAGTAGCCATAAAACGCGCGGAGCTGACAAACGGGCTGGTGATTTTGGGCTCGGCCACACCCAGCCTCGAAAGCCGCGCCGCCGCCGAGGGCGTGGGCGTGAACGCGGATGAATACAGTCATTCCGGCTTCGGGACGGACGCCCGGACTCCTAATGCAGGGCAGCGACACTATCGTCTGCTAAAATTGTCTAATCGCATAAATGAAACCCCGCCCGATATACATGTCATAGACATGAGACGTGAGCTGGCGCGAGGCAATGTCGGTATGTTCGCCGGGGCGTTTTGTGACGCGCTGGAGCGTGCGTTAAGCGACGGCCAGCAAGCCATATTGTTCCTAAACCGGAGGGGGTATTCATCCTTTGTGTCCTGCCGGTGGTGCGGCCATGTTCTTTCCTGCGATGACTGCCGCGTAAATTATACATATCACGCAGGGCCGAAGCCGCGTCTGCTGTGCCATTATTGCGGCAAAGGTATTCCCTTGCCGGAACATTGCCCGGCTTGCAATTCCGAGCATTTGCGCCGCTATGGCACAGGTACGCAAAAGGTCGAAGAAGAGGTGCAAAAGCTTTTCCCGGAGGCTAAAACCCTGCGGATGGACATGGACACCACCCGGGGCAAGCACGGCCACGCGAAAATTTTGGACGCTTTCCGGGCGGGAGAAGCACAGGTGCTAATCGGAACACAAATGGTGGCCAAGGGTCTTGACTTCCCGAGGGTGACAATGGTGGGTGTGGTGGCGGCGGATATGTCGCTGTACACGGGGGATTTCCGCGCCGGGGAGTACACCTTCCAGCTGCTGACCCAAGTAGCCGGCCGCGCCGGCCGCGCCGAAAACGCCGGGCGGGTTTTTCTGCAAACATACAGCCCCCACCATTACGCCATTGACTTTGCGCGGAAGGGTGACTACGAGGCATTTTACAATCACGAAATGGCTCTGCGAAAGGCCATGGTCTACCCGCCTTTTTCCCATGTGTTTTCGGTTATGTTCACAGGGCCGGGGGAATTGGAAGTGATTAACACCCTAAAAAAACTCTCGGCCATAATGGAATATTGCAATAAACGCGATGGCAAAAACAGATTTGAAATAATTGGCCTCTCCCCGGCCTTTGTAAGTAAAGTAAAGCGTCAGTACCGCTGGAAACTGCTGGTTAAATGCCGCGAAGAGACACCACTTGTGGCTTTTGTGCTATATTGTATAAAGAAGCTTCGTGAGAACGACCCTCTCAAAGGCCTCACGCTACACTTGACCCTCAACCCAAGAATGATGGAGTGAACCCCCCATGGCAATCCGCACGATTCGCAAGGAAGGCGACGACATTTTAAAAAAGAAAGCCAAGCCGGTGCAGGAAGTTAACGCCGCCACTCTGGCCTTGGTGGACGATATGCTGGAAACCATGCGCTCAATTGACGGCGTGGGGATAGCCGCGCCGCAAGTGGGCGCGCTGAAGCGCATCGTGGTAATCGAGTACGAGGAAGACCTATACGAGCTAATCAACCCCGAAATCGTAGAAATCGACGGCAATCAGGTGTGTAACGAAGCCTGCTTGTCCGTGCCAGGCCGTTGCGGCGACGTTGACCGCCCCTTTAAAATCACCGTCCAAGCCATGAACCGCGCCGGAGAAATCCAAACCCACACCGTAGACGACTTTATGGCCTCGGTTTTTTGCCACGAAATAGACCATCTCGACGGAATCCTATTCCTAGACAAGGCCAGAAACGTCCAGCTAATCAGCGACGAGCAGCTGAAAAAACGCAAGCGCGAACGCCGCGAGCGCGCCAGGGAAAGGCGCAGGGCCGCCGGGCGTAGATAATGTCTTCTGAAAGGAAGAGTATTCATGAAAAAAATACGGTATGTACTGATACTGATAGCTGTTGTTACATTATCGGCCTGTGGTTCTGGTGAACCCTATGACGAAGCCGAAGCCTATACTGATGAGTATTAGGATGTAATCTGTGACGGGTGGAAATAACGATGTTTATTAGAGCACATCACTTCTTTTTCTTAATACTCGTTCCGATGCTTATGTCCAAACCCATTCCCAAAGTCATACCTATAATCATGCTTATAATGAAATCGTCAAGAAACAACAATCCTACAAGCAATCCAAAAACAAGTCCAATGCCTGGTCCCAAAGTCATACCTTCAGTCATGTAAGTGCCTTCGGTTTCGCGCTGCTTATTTTCAGGCTCTTGCATTTTTGAATGTTCCCCTGAGGCTGTTTGTTCTAAATTTTTATCGTCGCTCATTTGCGAGTACCCTCCTCAAATTCCATAAATGCAAATTATGCGCACATACCACCTTATAGTGGTATTAAAGTGACTGCTTCCGCTATCTTATGCCATGTGCCACAAACCCGCATTATTACAGGATTCTAGCGCGGTAGCTTCAAACGATTACGAGCATTATACATCAAAATCGAGCAATAAAAAAGACCAAGCAAAGACCAAAACTAAGGCGCGTTTCCATGAAAATAAGCCCCCGCGAAAATCCGCAGGGGCTTTAATCGTTACGCCGTCGCGTAAATCTTTGTCGTGCCGTTGCTGTTCATTTCGCCGCTTGTGCCGTACATGATGCGGATTTCGTCCATGCTGTAATCTTTGCGGCTTCGCCGTTTGTAATCTTCGGGGGCGAGATACCAGCATGATTTTTTAGCGTGCCAGCGGAAGCGCATTTCCTTTAGCTTGTCCTTGTGTGGCTTCGTTTCCCCCGATACCCAAACGAAACAGCCGATAATTTCTATAGTAATGTTATCCATTCGCAGTAGTTCCGCGATTAAGTCTTTGAATTGGTCGGCGGTTTCGGTGTTCTCTTTGGTGTAGGTTTCGCCGTCCTTGTTTTGGTGTATGTCTTTCAGCTTGGGGAAAAGTTTATCGTATTCGTTGTTGACGGCTTTCATGGTGTCGGCGTTCCCTCCGCAGTCGGGGTGGTGAATTTGCGCCAATGCCCTGTACTGCTTTTTCAGTTCTTCCAGCGTTTGCGGATTGTTAAAAAATTTCATGGTGTGTACCCCTTTCTTTTTTACTCCCACGGCGGGAGGTCGTTGTAACAGGCGTAAGCGATTTTTGCCGCTTCCATTCGTTCATGCTCGGACAGTTCCATGCTGTCAATGAAGCGTTTTATCTCGCCTGTCATGCGCTCGTTCAAAACCGTTTTGCCGTCAAACATGATTTTCACGATGGATAAAATTTCTTTTGCTGTTAGCGTGTAAGACGCTGTTAAAATCTCGGTACAGCAGTGTTTTGTTTTGCCGCACAAATCATTGGCAATACGCCATTCACAAATTGCACTCATTTTGGTTTCCTCCGTTGGGTTTAGATTTGGTTTTTGTCGTGCCGCTTTCCCTCCGTTCGCTGTTCTTGGCGGCAATAGGCTCAAATTCTGCCTATCGGTTCGGGGGAATAGCGGTTATGCGATTTTCAAGGGGCAAGTGATACGCATACCCAAAACCAAATCAACTCCCCTATGTCAAAAAACGCCGTAGGCGTAGCAAGAAAAAATTTTTTTAAGACCCACGCAGACACAAAAATAAGTACACGGAAACTTTAAGGGGGGCTTAAAAAAATTTTTTCTTGCGCTTTTTGACATAGGGGAGTTGGTTTGGTATCTCCAAGCGTATCGCTTGTCCCTTGAAAATCGCGTTGCGGGGTACACCGAATAGGCAAGCCCTATCTGTTCAATCTTTTATTTTTATGTAGTCGTGCGCTCCGCGCAAAAAATCCTTTTGCAAAACACGCTATTAATAAGGAAGCTAAAAATTCCATGCAAAACGAAACCCCATGTCGCTCTCCTGTCGCGCTTACTCATTTCTTCATGCGACAATCATCACAATGGTAAATACCGAATAATGGCAAATATGGAATAGCACGCCAAAATAAAAACACCGCCCATATTTGGACGATGTTTTTTTGGATTATTCTGATTTATCATAATCGAGGAGCTTGTTTGGGTGTATATCCAATGTTTTTGCGATTTTTAGGAGCGTTGTTAGCGTAAATGCCCTATAAACATTAGGTGCTTCAATATTGCCGATATAGCTAACATTTCCATATCCCAATTTTTCACTCAGTTGCTCTTGTGTTAATCCGCGCATTTTACGGTAGTAAGCAATCTTTAGCCCGATTAACTTAAAATCTTCTCTAAATTCTTCCATACGCTCACCCCTAGTAATATTATAAAGAATGAGCATAGTATTTTTAATAGAGCGCATTGGGCATATATGATGCTGTCACAGCAATAATTTACTTGATTTTTTTATAAAGGGTGGTATAATGCTTAAAAGACTACGGTCGAGTAAAAATTTTACTTAGGCGTTGAGCCTTTCGGCTCCAGTGTCCTCTAAAACATAAAATAAGGAGGTCTACGACCATGAAAAAACTAATTATCAGCATCATCGCCATAATCATCCTAACAGGAGCTATGGCAACTACGGCTCATGCCGCTGGCAACCCGCAAGACCAGCACATCGCTGATTCTATCAGGGACAACGCTGAACTGCTTGAAAGCCTCAACATGACCAACCCCTACGCACACCGTCCCGACGCTAGGGCGTGGGGTCTCTGGCCAACCTACAACGGCTCGGACTTCTCCGAAGAAGCCATCCTCGCAAGAATCGACGCTCTGCAAGTTGTATTCCCTGACAGAATGTTGTGGGGTCCAAATCAAAGCCTTTCTTGCGCAAATTTCACATCCATGGCATCTAATGCCCTGTTCGGTCCGCGCGCCGCATCATTCGCCAACCAGTCGCCTGTTGCTACAAGAACCCACACTCACGCCGACCAACTTCGCGTAAGTGACATTATCCGTATCGAAAACAGCATGGGTGGTGGACACACCGCTCTCGTAATCGACATCTCCGACACCGGTGTAATCACCGTTGCGGAAGGCAACCTCGGTGGTAGAGTCGGCTGGGGTCGCACCTTCACCATGACAAACTTCGCCAGAACTCGCGGTCACAACTCCGTTATCACCATCACCAGCATCTTCGATGCGAACGGTGACGTAATGTTCCGCTACGATGAACTCGGTCGTCGCATCATCAGAGACCACTGCGAATGCTGCACGCCCATCGTCGGCGCTGTTACCGTACGCAACCGTCAACCCAACGCTGGTCGCTGTGGCACTCCTACAGGCATCAGCGAGCCTCAAGCTCAAGCCCCCGTTGTGGCTCCCGCCGCAACCCCTGCACCTACGCCCGCTCC